>CAYHHJ010000056.1:0-6291 GCA_964356405.1 uncultured Candidatus Peribacteria bacterium
GGTTCGGGCTCGGGTTGAGGTGCTGGTTGAGGTGCTGGTTCAGGTTCAGGCTCAGGTTCAGGCTCGGGTTGTGGCAAAGGCTCTGGTTCTGGCTCGGGCTCTGGCTCAAGTACGGGCTCAGGTTCAGGCGTTAGCTCAGGCACATCTATTGACGCTTTGAATTTAAGATAAGCCTTAAGATAAGCTCTATTTTGTTCAGCAGTACCCGTATAACCTAAGTTGCTCTTCCTTTCATTTAAAACCACTCCTTCAGAAGCAATAAGAGGAACCAGTTGCTCAGCGTGCGCCTTCAAAAAAAGCACTCTTCCCTCAAAGCTAGGATTATCCTCATAAGCTAAAAAAGCATCGTAGATGCTACTAGTTTTGATGACTTCTTCCGAAATTGCCCTTCTTTGCGTTTCACTTTTTGCAATCGCACTCGCAGCTTTACTTAAAACAAGGTCACCCGTTTGAACACGTGCACTCGCTCGCTCTACTTTATAAGTACCATTCAAGAAATAGAAGTGAAATTCGTCTCCCAGACTTACCGACTCTGTATTGGTCCCATTTTGAGACAAAATAGTAACCAAGCTAAGTACAAAATATT
Source organism: uncultured Candidatus Peribacteria bacterium (assembly GCA_964356405.1). Lineage (GTDB taxonomy): Bacteria > Patescibacteriota > Gracilibacteria > UBA1369 > 2-02-FULL-48-14 > 2-02-FULL-48-14. Next base: position 587 of record CAYHHJ010000056.1, read on the forward strand.
TCTCATTCGCACTTAAGCTCATGAAGGGCTTAGAGTACAAAGCATCACTGAGGCTAGACGACAAAGTCGCTCCTTTTTCAATTTTTAAATTAACTTCTTCCTTTGTAACGAGGGCAGAAAGAGCAGGTGTCGTAAAATTTGATCTGAGAATTTGCTTACCAGGCGCAAGGGCAGCTTGAACCTCTTTGTCCGCGTTTAACCTGAAGCCTGAGAGGCGATCATCGTGCTTTTCGCGAGTGGTCAACGGTAATTTATCGCTTGTATTTGCCATAAAATTCTAGTCATTATAGCACAAAATTAACCTATCAGCTAGTAAGCTTGGACGTATCGTAGAAAATATCAACACAGATAGTCAAAGAATGGCTCTAAAATGCCCTTGCAATTGTCTATTCTGCCGTGTAGAATCCCTCTGCTTTTACCTCAAGCGGACCTGCAAAGGTTTGCTAACGATAGTATAAATGACGAAACAAGTCATCCAAGTGAAGGGGGTCGTGGTAGAATGTCTACCCAACGCAACCTTCAAGATAAGATTGGATGACCCGGCCTATCCAACGGACCACGTAGTGCTTTGTCACCTCTCAGGAAAGATGCGAATAAATTATATTCGAATCATTCCCGGAGATGCGGTCACCGTTGAGCTAACGCCTTACGATCTCTATAAGGGACGTATTGTTTTCCGACATAAGAAGGGACAAGCTCTGCCTGAGCATCTTATGACTGGAATCGCCCCTGTGGCACCAGCTGAAGGAGCCCCCGTAGAACCCTCGGCGGAGCCGAGTATGCCCCTGTCAGCACCTGCACCAGAAGTACCACCAACCGAAACACCTAAACAATGAAAGTTCGAGCCTCAGTAACACGCATCTGTGAAAAATGCCACAAGATTCGCCGCAAGCGAGTCATTCGCATCATTTGTGAGAATCCAAAGCACAAACAACGTCAAGGATAACCCTGAGCGAAGCTCAGTCTGTCCCTGTTCCTAACTAAATTTCTATCAATATCATATGGTTCGTCTAGCTGGAGTACAAATCCCAATGGAAAAACGCATCGCTATAGGTCTCACCTATATCTACGGTGTTGGACGTCCTTTGGCTGAAACCATCCTCAACGAGCTGAACATTTCTCTCGATAAGAAGGTGAAAGATTTGACTGAAGAAGACCTCGCTAAACTCCGTGAAGCACTCACTAAACTACGTACCGAAGGAGATCTCCGACGTAAGGTTCAAATGGACGTTAAACGTCTTCAAGATATTTCTTCTTACCGTGGACACCGTCACAAACGACGTCTGCCAGTTCGTGGACAACGCACCAAGACCAACGCTCGTACCAAACGTGGACGACGTATGACCATGGGAAGCGGACGAGCTAAGGAAACTAAGTAAAAAATAATTCTATTATGACTGAAGAAACTAAAAAAACCGTTAAAGACCTTGCAGCTCCTGCCGCTTCTGTAGCTCCAGTAGCTGGTGCTGCCGTAGCCGTTGAAGGTGAAGAGAAAAAGACCGTACGCCGCAGCAAGAAGAAGACCGTCGTTTCTGGAAACGTATATGTGAACGCTGGATTCAACAACACCATCGTTACCATCACCGATTCAGAAGGGAAAGTACTTGCTTGGTCTACCGCTGGAACCTGTGGTTTCAAGGGATCTAAGAAGTCGACTCCATTCGCAGCACAAATGACCGCAGAAAACGCAGCAGAAAAAGCAAAGGCATACGGATTCGAAAAAGCAGACATCTATGTAAAGGGAGTTGGACACGGGCGTGAACAAGCGCTCCGCGGTCTCATCGCTCAAGGAATCGCAATCGTACGCATCATGGATGTAACTCCGGTTCCTCATAACGGATGCCGACAACCTCGCACTCGAAGGGTTTAACACTTTAATTAACTAGAACAAATGTCACGTTACACTGGACCAAAAGGACGCTTAGTACGACGCTTCGGAGTTGACATCTTTGGTACAACCAAGATGGCTAAGCTTTTGGAGAAACGTCCTCATGGACCTGGAATGCACGGGGCAGCTCGCGCAGGAAAGGCTTCAGAATACAAGAAACAGCTTCTCGAAAAACAGAAACTGCGTTTCATGTACGGTCTTACTGAAAAACAACTTCGTAACTACTACCTCAAGGCAGCATCTCGAAAAGGATCTACCGGAATAGAACTTATGAAATCAGTTGAACGACGTCTCGACAACGTAGTATTCCGTGGAGGATTCGCTAAAACCCGTGCCCAGGCTCGCCAAATGGTTAGTCATGGTATCTTTACGCTCAATGGAACTCGAGTTACCGTTCCATCCATTCAAGTTCGTGAGAACGACGTTATTGAAGTTCGTCCTCGCTTGAAAGAAAGTCCTCTCTTTGTTGCCGTTAAAGAGGATAAGGAGTTTGACCACGCTCGATGGCTCAACTCAGACCAAAAAGGCCTCAAGACCGAAGTCTCTTCTCTTCCTGAAGATGGAGATCTCGATCAACTCATTGAAACTCAGCTCATCGTTGAGTACTATTCTAAGTAATCCATAACTTTACCCCTTCTTGCTATGCATATCATCCAAGAAGAAATCGGTCTTCCAAAAATTTCTGAACAGAAAATGGAAGATTTTCACTCCACGTTCACCATCAGTCCTCTTCCGCAAGGTTATGGAACTACGCTTGGTAACGGTTTGCGACGTGTAATGCTTTCTTCGCTCCCAGGTACAGCAGTGACAGGTCTCAAGATAAAAGGAATCACGCACGAATATACCGTGGTGAAAGGACTTAAAGACAGTGTTCTTGATATTATGCTCAACCTTAAGCAACTCGCTTTGAGCATGGAAGGAAGTGAAACTCGTTTGATTTCTCTTAAGATGAAGACAGCTGGAGTGGTTACTGCCGGTGACATTGATTTGCCATCTGGAGTTACCGTTCACAATCCTGACCTTTACATCACGACGCTCGACAAGGGTGGCGTGCTCGACATGGAAATCCGTATTGAAAAAGGTGTTGGATACCGTGCTGCTCTGATTGGAAACAGTAACGATGGAGATGCAGAAATGATTGAAATCGATGCAGCCTTCACTCCTATCAAGAAAATTCACTACACCATCGAGGCAACTCGTGTGGGACAAAAGACCGATCTCGACAAACTCCTTCTCGAAGTGAAGACCAATGGTTCTCTGACTCCTGATGAAGCCCTTAAGTTCTCTGGACACGTTCTAGAATCTTACTTCAATCTCTTCAACCGTGATCAAGCTCCCGTTGAACCAGAATTCATGAGCGACTTCGAAAAGATCGCAGCTAAAGCTAAGGCAGAAGAAGACAGCGCTAAACCTCAACAACAATCTTACACTCCTATCGAGATTCTTGGACTTTCTCCACGAACCCTCAATGCCCTCATCAATGGTGGCATCGGTTCTATCGAGGAACTCACCAAGTGCTCAGAGTCTAAGTTGTCCAATCTCCGTGGATTCGGAAAGAAGGCCCTCACCGAGGTAGCCGACGCTCTGGAAAAACGAGGATTTGCTCTTGCCCAAGAGGATTAACTCCATTAGGATTCCAATCTCAAGTAATTAAATATGCGACATCGAAAGAAAAATCTCAAAATGAACATGCAGCGCGATCACCGCACTGCACTGCTCCGCAACCTCGCGACTTCTATCATTCTCTTCGAGAAGGTGAAGACAACCGTGGGTCGTGCTAAGCAAGTTCGTCCTATCGTTGAGAAGCTCATCACTAAGGCTAAAACACGAGATGCAGTGAATGCAATCCGTCAAATCAACCGAGTGGTTCAAGATGACAACGCAGGAAAGAAGCTCCTCGAAGTGCTCAAAGATCGCTATAAGGAACGTAATGGAGGTTACACTCGCATCGTTAAGCTCGGGTTCCGAGCCGGAGATGCAGCGGAAATGGTATCTATTCAACTCGTTGACTAATATGAAGCAAACTACGACTCATCCAAAATCGAAAGAAATGAACGCATCTGAAAAGTGGTTCATTATCGACGCAGAAGGTGTTGTTCTCGGACAAATCGCTACCAAGGTGGCTGATTACGTTCGTGGAAAGCACAAGCCAGACTGGCACCCTTCCCTGAATTGTGGAGATCATGTGATCATCATCAATGCAGAAAAGGTAGTTTTGACTGGTACTAAAGAAACCACTAAAGATTACATCCGTCACACAGGATTCCGAGGAGGAATCAAGTACAAAGCGGCTGGAAAAATGCGCGCTGAACACCCTGAACGTATGATTGAACTCGCGGTAACAGGAATGATTCCTCGTAACCGTATCCGTCAGTATGCTGTTGAAAAGATGCACGTCTATCCTGGAACTGAGCATCCTCACAACGGACAAAATCCTAAAACTCTAACGATCTAGTAAAATGGCTGATGCAATGACTTTCACCGGAACTTATTTCTACGCTAACGGAAAGCGAAAATCTGCCGTAGCTCGTGTACGTTTGTACAAGGGAAATGGACGTATTGTGGTGAACGGAATGGACGCTCGTGAATACTTCGGAACCGACGAAAGCGTGAACGTAATGATGGCTCCCCTTGTTCTACTCGGACAAGAGAAAAGCTATGATATCTCAGCAATGGTAGAAGGAGGTGGAAAACATGGCCAAGCAGATGCCGTTCGACATGGAATCTCTAAAGCTCTCCTCGAAGTAGATATGGACAACCGCAGCCGTCTCAAGCCAGAAGGCTTCCTGACCCGCGACAGCCGTATCAAGGAACGAAAGAAGTTCGGTTTGCACAAAGCTCGCCGTGCTCCTCAGTTCAGCAAGCGTTAGTACTGGGCGGAGCCCAGCCTCCCTGTCTGTTCGCATCAAACTCACAATCAAAAAGATCCCGTTCGCGGGATCTTTTCAAATCTGGTTTAAACCCCTACAATACAAACATGCGCTTCGACATACTCACTCTTTTCCCATCTCTGGTCCTTCCCTATTTTGACGATTCTATTTTGAAGCGAGCCGTGGAGAGTGGCGCGATAACTGTGCACGTGCACAATATTCGTGATTACAGCAAAGAACGGCACAAAAAAGTGGACGATACGCCGTACGGAGGTGGCGCAGGCATGGTTATGAGCTGCCAGCCTCTATTCGATGCTATAAAAGCCGTAAAAGAGCTGAATTCAGGCCCCGTAATCTATCTCTCCCCTGTGGGAAAGCGCTTCACGCAGGAAAAAGCAGAGGATTTGGCAGAATTGGACGGAATCATTTTACTGTGCGGCCGTTATGAAGGCATCGATCAGCGCGTGATAGACGAATTGGTGGATACGGAGATTTCAGTGGGAGATTTTGTGCTCACCGGAGGCGAACTGCCTGCCCTATGTATTGTGGATGCCGTGAGCCGCCTGCTCCCCGGCGTTTTGGGCGACGACGAAAGCGCGCAGGAGGAATCGTTTAGCGTAGCAACCGGACGGATGCTCGAATATCCGCATTACACCAAACCAGCGGAATACGAAGGTTTGAAAGTGCCGGACGTTTTAATGTCTGGAAATCACGGAGAAATAGCCCGTTGGAGAAACAGTAAACTCAAAAAGCCCCTATGACCGACTGGTCCGCGCCGTCCATTACTGCCGTGCTGAAAGAGTTAAAAAGCTCCGAGAAAGGTCTGAGTTCAGGCGAAGCACGGAGCCGACTTTTGCGTTACGGCCCAAATGAAATCAAAGAAAGCGGCGGCGTGAAGTGGTACACCATTTTGCTCAGCCAGTTTGTGAACATAATGGTGCTGATTT
>CAYHHJ010000057.1:0-4412 GCA_964356405.1 uncultured Candidatus Peribacteria bacterium
GGTGTCTTCTTCTCCTGAATCGAGGAAGTCGTTCCCAGATTCATTTGAGAAGTCTTCGTAGTATTCACGGTCGCCGTCTACGTATACAGATACGTACACGTTTTCAGAGCTGCTTACGTCTTCATCACCCTTGTTTTGAAGAGTGAAAACGAAGTCTCCGTCGTCTTCCCAGTCCATAGAAACCACATCGAGATCTACGTCACCGAGGCCGTCGTCTCCATAGCTCACACCTCCAAGAGTGAAGGTCTGAGAAACTTGTGCGTCAGAATTTGAGTTACGAGGTGCGCTGAAAGCGGTGGTCTCGGTGTCAAAATCGTCTCCGCTGATACGGATTTGTCCAAGGTCATCAGAAGTAGGAACGATACATCCGTATTGTCCGGCTGAAGTGTATTCACAATCGATATCGTAGCTAGAGTCACCCATTTCTACAGATGCATCCGTTACATAATTACCGTCTTCATCCTTAACCGTTGCGATGTACGCATAGTTGAGGGTTAGGTAGTTCGTAGCTTGAGCATCGGTATCGAGTGCACGGTTAGAAAGAGCAGATGCTGTTGGAGCGTATCCGTCTGCGTAAATCGTTGCGTTAGCGCCGTCCTGAGAAGCAGGAACCGGGCAGTAAGCACGCATGCTAGAGATAACGCAAGTAGTGTTTGCAGTACCAGCCGTAGCGGTAGCAATGGTCACTTCGCTTGCCGTAACGGGGTCACGGGCAATGAGTACTTGAGCGTAGTCGAGAGTTGCAGTAACCGAAGTGATTGCTTCACTTGCAGTGATGTTAGCGCTTTCTTGCACGAACCCAGAAACGTTAAGGGTGTAGGTGTAAGTTGCACTAGAAGGTGTGTAGAGAGCGTATCCGTAGACGTTACCACTTACATATTTTGAATCGTAAATAGTGGTATCTCCGGTGCTTGATGAGAAAGAAACATTCGTCTCGGTGAGAGTAATGTTGGTTCCCAATTGGTCATCGGTATCGAAAATAACGTTGTAGTTCAAAATTCCGAATTGATCAGCCATGGCAACGGCTGAGTAGGCAGAAGTGATTCGAACACGAGCGTAATACAAGCTTGCGCTGGTTTCGCTGGTGCTAGCTTCTTCATTGAAGTTGATAGCGAGCGTTTTCTTAGCCCAAGAACTTGGACGAGTCCAGTTGAGAGCTAAAACACCAGAAGTGCTGTCGTTTTGAATGGTAGAAGAGCTTTCGGCAACTAGAGTTGACCAAGTGCTTCCGTCCCAGTATTCAACGATGTATTTACCTCCGGTAGCGCTGGTTCCAACGTCGATGGAAAGACCATCGAAGATTTGTTCGAAACCAAAGTAAGTCGCTTCACCTACGTCTTTTCCAAGACGTACGTCGTTAGCGCCGGTTGCATCGTTACCTTCGCTGGTTCTTTCAAAAAGATACCCAGAGGCGGAACTGTAGGCGATGTAATCTGCGAAGGCGTTGGATTCATCAACACCTGAGTAGGTTGTAGCAGCGTTCGCAGTGATCGCTACGTTGCTTGCCAGCATAAATGCGAGGCTCAGCAGGGAAATAAAACGTTTCATATAGAGGGTTAAAAATTGAAACAAGAACTGATTTTACTACAATTTAAAATAAAAGCAAGTATTTCCTCAGTCCGACACTATAACGCGGCTAAAGTTACTTTATTACAGGTTTTAGTAGCAGGGAGAGGAAAAACAGCACAATGGATACTAAAACGATGGCGCTTCCACTGGGCGTGTTGAATATATAGGAGAGGATGAGGCCCACGATAACGCTGGTTTCTGCGAAGATTACGGAGAGTACCACGGTGGAGCGGAAACTGTTGGCCATTTGAAGGGCGGCGAGTACGGGAATCACCATGAGCGCGCCGATTAAAAGACCGCCCACTATTTTTAAGGAAAGGGAAACGGTGAGGGCCGCGAAGACGCCGAGCGCTGTTTTGAGCCAGGTCACGCGGAGGCCGGAGGCCTCGGCGAGTTCTTCGTTGAAAGCCAGGGTCACGAGCGGCCACCAAAAAAGAATGACTCCTATATAGGTGAGGGCGGTGAGGGTACCGAGGTACCACAGATCCTGCGCTGTCACCGTGGTGATGCTGCCGAATAAGTAGGTTTCAAAAGAGAACGGCGAATTGGAGATGCTTATAAGAGTGACGGCGATGGCGAGTCCTCCGGAAAGGAAGAGTGCGTGCACCGCTTCGGTGCCCAGGCGGCCGTGGGTCACGATTTTTTCAATACCGGTTGCGGCCAATATGCTGACCAGCAGTGCGCCTAGCAGTGGCGAAACTCCGGTGACCACGCCCACACCCACTCCGGCGAGGGCCGTGTGTGAAAGTGTATCGGTGAGCATGCTGGAGCGTCGCGCCACCAGAAAGGTGCCGAGCAGCGGAGCGGAAGCTCCTATAAGGATTCCCGCCATGAGTGCGCGGACCATGAAACTGTAATGCAGAAAATCAAACATGGTGTTTTTTGTGTTTTATAGGTACGAATTCTTCGCCAAAGGTTTCGTCCCACATGCCTTGGCTGCTGAGTTCGGCTGGTTTGCAGCTGGCGTGCAGGCGTCGGTTTAGGCAGAGCACACGTGAGGCTTCGGCAGTAACCATTTCTAAATCGTGCGTCACCATTATTATAGTGAGCTTCTTTTTCTTGTTGAGCATCGCGAGCGTTTCGTAAAAATTCTTTTGAGAGGGAAGGTCCACGGCGCTGAGAGGTTCATCCAAAAACAAAATGGAGGGTTTGCTCACCATGGCGCGGGCAATCACCACGCGTTGACGTTGACCACCGGACAAATCGGAAAACATGCGTTTTTTTAAGCTGCTGGCTACCACCATTTCTAAGGCTTCATCAATGGCCACGCGGTCTTCTTTGCCTAGCGGACCAAAATTATGTCGGCTCACCAGTCCGGTTGCCACCACTTCTTCCACGCTCATCGCGAAGGCGAAGGTGCTGGTGGTGAAATGCTGCGGTACATAGCCGATGCATTTGCGCGCCGAAGGGTTGCTGACTTTTTTTCCTTTTATATAAATTTCTCCTTTGCTTAGGCTGGTTAATCCAAGTAGGGCGCGGAGCAGAGTGGTTTTTCCACCGCCGTTCGGTCCCACAATTCCAACGTATTCACCGGGCTGAATAGTAAAAGACACTTCGTCTAAAACCTTGTGCTTGCCGAGCACCACCGTGGCATTGTCCGCTTCTAGGATTGGGTTTGCTGTCATTGGCAAGCGGCGCAGAGGCCGTAAAGATTTAAGTGATGTTCACGGGGGGCGAGTCCTTTTCTTTTTAAGTTTTTTGCGATCTTTATTATTGTCTGCTCCAGTTCCTCATTTTGGAAGTCAAAAACTTCTTTGCAATTCTCGCAAACAAAATGGTGATGGTGTCCGCCTTCGCGTTTTAGTTCGTAGCTGCGTAGATCCTGGAAGAGCTGGGTTTCTTCCACCACGTTGGCTTCGGTGAGTGTTTCAAGTTCGCGGTAGAGGGAAGTTTTATTGGGCGCGAGTTTTTTTAGTTTGGCTTGTAGGTCGGGAATGGAAAGCGGACCCTCGGCTTTTTCGAGTGCGGCTAAAATGCCCTCTTTTAAAGGAGTGATGCGCAGTCCTTGTTCGCGTAGGGAGTCGAGAAGAGCTTGGTTTGTCATACGGGTCGATTAATGCAACTGAGTTGCATTATGCCGACTTTCGGTGCCAGATGCAAGCAATGAAGGTTGTGACGGGCACGGTGAGAATGAGTCCGATGCTGCCCACGAGGGTTTGAATGATTTCTTTGGCAACGAATTCGTAATTGAGCACTTCCCAAAAAGTGTGTGAGTGGTCTATGAAGAGGAGGAGCAAGGGAATGGACGCTCCGGCGTACACGAGCACCAGCGTGTTTACCATGGAGGCGATGTGGTCTTTGCCCACGTTCATGGTGCGGCGGTAGAGCTCCACAAAGGAAATGTTTTTCTTAGCGCCTTCGAGTTCTTGTACCACGGACGCTTGTGAAACGCTGATGTCATCCAGCACTCCGAGCATGGAAATAAGAATTCCCGCGAGCAGCAGACCTTGGAAATCAATGCGATCGCCGGTGTCTGCTTTAAGGAAGCTAGCCGCTTCGTCGGAGAGTCCGCTCAAATTCCCGAGATGTGCAAAGATGTAGGCGAGCACACCGGTGAGGATAAGTGTGACTAAAGTTCCCAAAATGGCCACAGTGGTTTTATGTTTAACGCCGTGTGAAAGGTAGAACGTGGCGGGAATGATGAGAACGCATCCGCCGATCGCTGACCATACGGGGTTGTATCCAAGAAGGATGAGTGGCAGGACTAGGCGGAATAAAACAAAGAAGGAAAATATCATTCCTAATAAGGCTTTGATTCCTTGTTTCTGTGAGACCACCGCTACGACGGCCACAAACAGAATGAAGAGCCAAAAGAGTACTGGGCGGCGCACGGTGTCTACTAC
>CAYHHJ010000057.1:4512-6260 GCA_964356405.1 uncultured Candidatus Peribacteria bacterium
CACGGTTCCTTCAATGATTTCTTCATAACTGGTGTTGGCTTCGGTGGGTGGATTGAGATCCACTAAAAACAGGACAACGGTTACGAGCGTTAAAAGAGCGTAGAGTAGTTTGTTCATAAGGTTTCGGGTTGGCCGCCGATAGTGTCCGGTTTCCAGACGTAAAGGTCAAGCAATGCTTTGTAGGTGGCGAGCCACTCGCGAGTTTGGTAGTAGTCCGCAAATAGGTAGGGCTGTTGATCGGCGATCACACCAATGCTTTCTACGCCCAGCGCGTTGCAAGTGAAGAGAGCGCGGGGAAGGTGAAATTCTTGCGTGACTAAAATGGCTTCGTCGATTCCCCAGATTTCTTTGGCACGCAGACAGGTGGCGTAGGTATTTTCCCCGGCGAAGTCTTGCGAAATGACGTCTTCGGGAATTCCCCACGTGACTAAAAAGGTGGTCATGGCGGCGGGCTCATTGTAGTACTCGTCGGTTATGTTGTCTCCGCTCACTAGAATTTTTTCCACCGCACCGCTGTTATAGAGGCCCGCTGCGGTAATGAGGCGGTCTGCGAGGGCGTCCGAAGGGCGTCCATCTTTATTGAGGCCGGCGCCAAAAACCAAAGCGACTTCGGCAGGTGGAATGAATTCATTGGGCGTGTAGATTTTGCCCTGTTCATAGGTTTGGACCAAGGCAGGAAAAAAGGCCACCCCGAGGGTGGCCAATATGAGCCCGAGAAAAATATGTCGCTTCTTCACGAACCCATCTTAGCAGATTTTCACCAAACGTTCATAATAGATGGATCCACTTTCGTTCCGTTGTACTCGAGTTCAAAGTGAAGCGCTATTCCTGTGGGTCCATACACGCGTCCGGTGTTCCCCATTTTTCCAATGGGCTGACCTTTGGTCACGGTGTCACCCACGTTTACATAGATTTCTTCCATGTGAGCGTAGTGCGTGCGGTAACCGTTGTCGTGTTCAATCCAAATATTGTCTCCATAACCTCCGTCCCAGATCCCTGTAGAGGCGTACACGATGGTTCCATCTGCAGCCGCGAGGATGTCAGGCTGTTCACTGTTTGCAATATCGTAGGCGTAGTGTCCCGCGTGGAACCCTTGAGTGATGATTCCTTCGGTTGGTTTGATGAAGCTCATGTCTTTTGGCAATTCGGATTCCGTCCATACTTCAACTTCTTCAAGTGCATCCAAATCCTCTAGTTCGAAGTCGCTACCACCTTTTACCGTTTCAAACATTTCATTCCATTCTTCAAGGGCGCTCTCTGGCAAGCTTTCTAATAGTGCGTTTTCTTTTTCATCACTCAGTTTTTCATTTCCCAAATAACAACCCTCTTCTAAAGTTAAGTTGTAGCCGCCTACGGATAGTTCTGGGCCAGCGACCAAATTGTATTTAGAAGGATCAAAAATTTCTTCCGCTTGCTCGATTGGCAAATATTCGTGAACTAAATAGGTCGTAAGGTCATAACGATTGGGTTCATCGCCAAAGGTGAGTTTTTGCCGGTCTAATTCATAAGTAGCTAAGTCGAAATAAGTGTAAACGGTTTTCTCATGTAGGCCTTCTCCATCGTGAGAGTCTGCTTCCCATTCAAAGACATAATAGTCACCCTGTTCATATGTGGTGTGCTCGCCAGTTTCATCATTACCCAGTTTTTCGAGCAAATCCTTTACTACAGAAGCAGGATTGTTTCCGCTCAATAACTGCTGAGAGGGGCTCAGCTCTTCAATTTGATCACTTTCACTGCTTCCATTCACT
>CAYHHJ010000058.1:0-6176 GCA_964356405.1 uncultured Candidatus Peribacteria bacterium
TTTAAGGGCGTAGAGTCCACGACCCACGAGAACGAATTGAGGGTAACGAATGAGCTCGTTGTGAACCGCTTGAACGGTCACTTTCTTGAGGTCGAAGTGAGATTCCATGATCATTTTAGCGATTTCCACAAAGTGAAGTGGCTTATTTTGTTGTCGAAGCACGATGAGTGCCTTGTCGCGGATGCTCTTTGGGTTGATGTGACGCCAAGCCATGAGTCCGTAACCGGCCTCTGTTTTCTTGATGCGTTCATCCACTTGGAGCAAAGCCACAAAGAAGTCATCGGTGAAACCGAGGGCTTGAGAGTGTTTGTGCTTCCTCATTTCAAGAACCAGAGCTTCTTCGTCCATCACTTCCTTTTTTTGGCTGAAAACGCTGTGCGCGTGGTCGAGGAGTTCCTCAATCACGGCAGGAGAAATGCTGGAAAGGTGCCAGCTGAGACGGAAAGTGTTGTTCTTTTCGAGGTACGCGAGGCTTGGGCAAATAGTGAGCGAAAGACGGACGATGTGTTGATCTACATCGATGCTGTTTTCAATCATGTCCAAAATGCGACGAGTCAGGTCATCTTCCAAAAGAAGTCCTCCGTTTTCTTTCAAAATAGCCTCAGCCACTTCGTGAATGAAACGAAGTTTAGTGCTATTTACGGTTCGTTTTAGCTTTCCAAGAGCGATTTTTTCGATTTGTCGTACACGTTCACGAGTCACGTTGAAACTTCGTCCAATGCTTTCCAAGGTTCGACGGTCTTTGTTATCGAGAGAGAAACGTTGAACCACCACTTCGCGCTCCTTTTCTGTGAGCACCATGAAGATGTCTTCAATGATCTCTGTGAGGTTTAATTTGAGTACCGGAGCGTTCATTTTTAATGAAGGTGTCATAGTTCCTTAATCAATAAAACAGCTAAAAATTGGAGTGATCCCAAGATATTCATATGAGTCGGAAGCGTCAATAGATAATTTAATATTCATTTCGTCAACTTTTCGAGTTAGTAGGTAATTTACGACTATTTTATATTTTTGTCAACACCTTGCCAAGAAAGTATCCAATCCGATAGTATCCACGCGTGCTGATGCACACGTGTGCTCGGATGGCGAAATGGCAGACGCGCTAGCCTTAGGAGCTAGTACCTTCGGGTGTGAGAGTTCAAGTCTCTCTCCGAGCACCACTACTGTGCGAAGCACAGCCTTCCCTGTCTGTTCGCCTGTAATCATCCTATTATGAAACTCTTCTCCTTTAGAAAGCCTGGCACGGGTAAAGCCATTGCCACTATTCAACTTAAAGTAGATAGCGAGAAAGATTTTAGGAATTATGTGAACTATCTGTCACATCCGTGGCATATTATGTGGAGGAATTTTTTGGCGGGAACTTTTCATGGCGTGGGATTTATATTGGGAACGGCGCTCTTTCTGACCATTTTAGGGTATATTGTTAACTCCGTTATGGGAGAACTCCCCTTCTTTTCCGATTTCACCCAAGCGGTTAATGTGTGGCTGAATACTACTTTAGAGAAATAAATGAGTTTTGTTCATCTACACAATCACACGCATTACAGCATTCTGTCCGCGCTCGCGAAGCCCGATCAGTATGTCCAATTAGCCAAGGCTCAGGGCTCCCCTGCCGTGGCCATTACCGATAGCGGAGTGATGTACGGCGCGATGGATCTTTATAAGTATGCGAAGGCGGCCGGCATTAAGCCGATTATTGGTCTGGAGGCGTATATTGCGCCACTGGGTCACACGAATAAAACGCCGGAGAACCGTTATTACACTTTGGTTTTGCTGGCTTATAATAATGAGGGCTACCAAAATTTGCTCAAGCTTTCCACTATTGCGGCCTTGGAAGGATTTTACTATAAGCCGCGCATGGACGATGAGCTTTTGGAAAAATATGGAGCCGGACTGATTGCGCTTTCGGGGAACTTGAGTGGCGGAATTCCACGAGCGATTTTGGAAAACAACGTGGAAAGCGCGAAGGAGATGATCAAGACCTACCAGCGGATTTTTGGGAAAGAGAATTTTTACTTGGAAATTGAGCATCACCCCGAAGTGGCGAACTGGAGCATTTTAAACAGTAAATTGATTAGTCTTTCTGAAGAGATGGGGGCGCCACTGGTGGCCGCGAATGATTGTCACTACGCCTACCCAGAGGACGCCGAGGCGCACGACGTACTGATTTGTGTGCAGATGCAAAAGACCGTGCAAGATGAACACCGCCTGCGTTTTGTTGGAAATTATGCGATGCGCAGCCCCGAGGATATGATTGAGGCGTTTCGCTTTTGCCCGGAAGCCGTGGCGAACACTTTGAAGATTGCCGAGCAGTGCAACGTGACCATTGAATTTGGAAAGTATCAGATTCCGTTTTTTGACACTGGCAAGGAAGAGCCGGAGGATTATTTAAGAAAGTTGTGCGAAGTGGGTTTTGAAGAACGTTATGGGAAAAATCCTACCGACGAAGCGAAGGCGCGTCTGGAGTTTGAACTCGATACCATTCATAAGATGGGATTCGATGCCTACTTTCTGATTGTGCACGATTTTATTCGGCACGCGAAGGAGACTGGGATTATTGTGGGCCCGGGGCGTGGAAGCGCGGCCGGTTCTATTATTGCGTATTGTTTACGGATCACGGAGCTGGACCCACTCAAGTATGGGCTGCTCTTTGAACGATTCTTGAATCCGGAACGTATAAGTATGCCCGATATCGACGTGGATTTTGCGGACAATCGCCGTGAAGAAGTTTTAAAATATGTGACCGAAAAATACGGTGAAGACCATGTGGCGCAGATCATTACGTTTGGAACCTTGGCTGCCAAGGCCGCGATTCGAGATGCGGGGCGTGCGCTGGGTCACAGCTACGGCGATGTGGATATGGTTGCTAAAAAAGTTCCGCCCGCCATTTTGGGTAAGTATGCGCCACTCGCAGAATCTGTGGTGAGCGACCCGGAACTTTCTAAACTATATAAAGACAATGCGCAAAGTAAGGAAATTTTGGACACTGCGATTAAATTAGAAGGAACCATTCGCCAAGTGGGTACGCATGCCTGCGCCGTAATTATTTCGCGTGATCCTCTCATGGAACACACTCCGATTCAAAAAGCGACCGGCGAAAAGGAGGGAATTATTACGCAGTATTCCATGAAGCCGTGTGAAGAGCTCGGGCTACTTAAGATGGATTTCCTGGGTCTTAGCAACTTGAGCATCGTGGAAACCACGCTGGGAATTTTGCGACGCACCAAGCCGGATTTGAAACTGGATTTGGAGAGTTTGCCGATGGACGACGCCAAGACTTATGAACTTTTAAAACGTGGAGAAACCACCGGAGTGTTCCAGTTGGAATCAGGTGGAATGAAACGTTATTTGCGTGATTTGAAGCCGACCGAATTCGGGGACATCATCGCCATGGTTTCCTTGTACCGACCGGGGCCAATGCAATTCATCTCCGTTTATATTGATGGAAAACATGGGAAGAAAAAGGTGACCTATTTGCATCCGTCGCTGGAAGCCGTGTTGAAAGAAACGTATGGAATCGCGATTTATCAGGAACAGATTTTGGAAATTGCGAAACGTTTTGCCGGATTCAGCCTAGGAGAAGCCGATTTGCTCCGCCGCGCCATTGGTAAAAAAGTAATGAAGGAACTGGTGGCGCAAAGGCAAAAATTCATTGAAGGCGCGATTAAGCAAAAGAACGATAAAAAACTTGCTGAGAAAATTTTCGATGAAGTGATCGAGCCCTTTGCCGGGTACGGGTTCAACAAATCTCACGCGGCGTGCTACGCGCTCATCGCCTACCAAACCGCGTACCTAAAGGCCCACTACCCTGCCGAATTCATGGCCGCGCTGCTCACGTCCGATGCCGACAACACCGAACGCGTGGTGGTAGAGATTGAAGAGTGCCGAAATATGGGCATCGCCGTGCTTCCGCCCAATGTGAACGAATCACGCGCCCACTTCACTGTGGTGGACGACAAGACGATTCGCTTCGGACTCATGGCAGTGAAAGGTATGGGAGAAGGTCCGGTGCGCGAAATCATTCATGCGCGTGAACGCGAAGGAACTTTTACGAACTTGGAAAATTTTGCCAAGCGTGTGCCGGCCAAATTGCTCAATAAAAAAAGCATCGTGTGTTTGGCTTACGCCGGTGCGATTGATGACTTTGGAGAACGAGCGGAACTGGCTGCCAACTACGACGAAATCAGCGACTATGCAAAAAATATTCAATCTTCGATCACGGAAGGTCAAAACGATCTTTTTGCAGATTTAGAAGGTTCTGACACGGGTAGTTTAAAACTCAACCACGTGCCGCCGGTGGAGAGCACTCAGCGCTTCAAATGGGAAAAAGAAACCGTGGGACTTTATATTTCCGGCCATCCGCTGCAGGGGCTCAAAAGTTATTTCCAAGGTAAGGGTAAGCTCATTGGGCAGCTGAACGAAAAACTCGTCGATAAAAAAATTAAAATCACCGGGCTGGTGGCGCAGCTTCGCAAAGTTATGACCAAGTCCGGGCGCTACATGGCCATGGGTGAAATTGAAGACCCTACGGCGCGCGTGAACTTTGTGGTTTTTCCTCAGGCTTATGACAAAATCGGTGCACTGCTGGATGCCGACAAGGTTTATTCCGTGGAAGGCAAACTCGATATGCGTGGTGAGGATTTCCAAGTGATTGTGGATTCCTTGAAGCCGCTCTCACTGGATAATATTTTGAAAGCGGCTAATGAGAATGGTCTGTTCGACGCGAGCGAGCACATTGTGGGAGTACCTCCGCTGCGAAGTCAGGAAAAGGTGGCGGAAGAAGCTGGAGGTGTGGAAGGTGGCGAAGTTGCGGGTGGCCCTTACATTATTAAGATTGAAGAAGGCACCGACCCAGACGTTTTGAAAAGACTTAAGCCACTATTGGAGGCTTACAAGGGCGATACCACTGTGGAAATTCACATGCCTTCTGGCGGAATGCTCAAGCGCGTGAAGGTGCCGTTTGGCGTGAATACGGCGAGTGCGGAGTTGCAAGGAGAGCTGAAAAAACTGTTGGCGTTATGAAGCAACTCAGTGAAACCATCGATGGATGTGAGGCGGATACCCTTTTACTCAGCGGTACTTTTGATCCGAGTCATCGTGGACACATCCTGGCTTTAGAAGATGGGTTCCGAGCCTATCCTCATGCAAAAGGTGCTATCGTTTTACCCCATAGTTGGAATCCAAAAAAAGCTCCACGTCATAGCGTAGCAGTTCGTTCCAGATGGTTCCAACAAAGCATGGAGCATTTTGCAGAACATTTGCTTCCCAAGGTGAGCATTGTTGATTGTGATGGTTTAAATGGCCGAGAGGGTTTGGAGCATTTTGACGACGTTCTGGTAAGGAATCGGGCTAAGCTAATTCGTATAATTGGCGAAGTAGGTAGCGGAAGGATGTTAGACTTCCTTGAAAGAAATGCCATTCGTCATCTCTTAGTTTCCCGAACATCGGGGCTCAGTTCCACTGAAATTAAAAAAGCTATTGTTGAAGGCGAGATCGATAAAATTCGTGATCTAGTTGAGCCACAGGTTTTGGGGGAATTTACTTCGTAAATTTCAGGTTTTTGTCAGGACTTTTGCTACGGAGGTTCTTTATAATGAGGGTTCTTTAATTTTAATTATGTATAACAAAGAATTTGATATTTGGAATGAAAAGAAAAAACTAGTGGATAAAAAAGCTTCCTCTAGTTCTCTTTACTTCCATGAACGCGAGGTTTGGTGGTGTACCGTGGGAGTCAATATTGGAGTAGAGGTGGACGGTAAAAATAGAGATTTTGAACGTCCTGTTTTAGTTATTAAAAAATTCAATGATCACATGTTTTGGGGTGTTCCTTTGACGTCGAAAATTAAGTCGTATTCTTACTTTATTAGAGTCAATCATGAGAAGGGAACCTCTTTTGCAAACTTAGCTCAATTACGGATGTTCAGTAGCAAAAGAACTCGAAGAAAAGTTACGACTCTAACTGAAAAGAGTTTTTCAGAGGTTTTAGAAAAGATCAAATCCTGGTTATGAATAAAACGGCCTCCTCTTTACAGAGAAGGCCTCGGAGGCCGAAGCCAAGAATATTTAGATCTTAGCAAAATCCCCAATTGCCTGCAAGGAATTTGCTGTAGATAACCCTCGCCGAGCTACGGCGAGGTCGCGGGAAATCCCCGAAAGTGTTCTGTGATCAGCAGAAC
>CAYHHJ010000059.1:0-6170 GCA_964356405.1 uncultured Candidatus Peribacteria bacterium
ATTCCGGCAATCCGGACAAAAAGTGGGCGCTGGCACTTCAAATTTCTTCAAAAATTCAAAGTCCGCTTCTTCAAGAGCGAAATTCGTTTGGCAGTTTTTACAGTTTTGCATCAGTAGACTTCAGCTAAATAACAGGTTTCACAATATACAATCTCCGGCCGTTCCGGGGAATAGCTGGTCTCAATTTCCTTTTGACACTTTTGGCAATTCCTCTTCCACAATCGGTAAGGGTTGCGACTCTTAAAACGCCGCTCGTGCCGACATTTCCAACAAACATCAGGTTCGGGCAGACCCATTCGTGCGTAAAACGCCTTTTCCTGAGGTATGACCTTAAAGGCTCTTCCGCACGTTTTGCAGCCATCTTCAGCCACAGTCACCGCTTCGTCTTTCCATGAGTAACCCTTCGCTAATGCAGTCTCCTGAGTCAGTGGGAAATGCTCATTCGCCAAGGTCTCGTTATAGGCGAAAGGTGAAAGCCAGATCGGCGGAAATTCACCCCACTCACCAGTCGACTTCATGTGCTCAATAATTCGCGGTAGAAGCGCCTCATACTCCTCTTTACTGTACTGTTTATTCAAGATGCAGTAATTCTTATGCCGCAGTCCAATACTTCCAAAACAATTCTGCGCCGCATCCATGCTGTCGCAATAGTAAATATCTGAACAGCTGCGAATAAAACTACAAAAAGCAGAGCGTTGAGTGTTCACCGTGGCATGCATCTCATACAAAAGTTCCGCCTCTTTACCGGTCATAGTGCAATCCCACATATCTTTACCTTTCCACCCAGCATTCAGACAATAATTGCAATCCTCCGCACCCATAACTAAGTCGAAAGAATGGTAGGAATTGTGCGCGTTTTCCAAATAATTTCCCGTGCAATTCTCAGAGTTATTTACCCGTGCATACACATGAGGTTTAGTAAGCCTCCAAGCATCGAACTTCTCTTTAAACTCACGGCCTCCGTCTTTCAAAATCTCCGTTTTAACACGTTCAAATTCTTCCTTGGATACGGGTTCATTGAAAATATGATATTCCTTATTTCGCAGATTTTTACAGCCGATGCAGTTTTTACAATTCCGACAATCATCGAGAAAAAGTGAATCCTGGCACGAGATACAATCTTTGCAGAAAAAACATTCATAAGATTTTTCACAGTCCACGCATTCGTATAAAAGTGAACTTTCAATGCAGCGAGTGGAGTCCAAACTATCTTTGCAGAAAAGCAGGAAACTGCTGAAGTAAACGTCCTCACTATAAATACACGCAAATGCCAAGTAGCAACTTTTATTACCACCCCCATAAGTGATGTAGTCGCAATTTTCATTGGTCCCGTCTTGGTGCATGGCGTGGCACGGAACCGCCCAAAACAGCTCTTTATATTGTTGGAAAAATGGACGTGAAAAGTCGTAATCTCTCCCATAGTCGAGTGGATCCCATGCGTCGCTCCACCACACAGACTCCTCATAAACTTTGAGAGTTTTATCTGGTGAATAGAGCGAGAGCATTTCTTTCCCACTAAAATCACAGTTGCGTTTGTAGAGATTATATTGATTTCTGAATGCCCACCGCCGTTGCGCGCGGCAATCGGGACAGTGAGTGGGCGCAGGAACATTCATGCGTGCATAAAAAACTTCATCCTCAGGACGTATATCAAAGTCACTTTGGCATGCGGAACATTTTTCGATTTTCATTCGTACGAGGGTTTAGGAACCTTGAGAAAAATACCAAAACTTATGGCAACAAGGATCGCGAGTGAGAACATAGCAAAGCGGTATTTATCGCTTCCGTGAGCTGCAAAAAGAAGCACTGTGCTGCTCCAGACTAAAGGTCCTAAGATGGAAGCGGCTCGCTCAAAAAGTACATAAATGCTGAAGTACTCGGCTTGGCTTTCCTTCGGAGAAATTTCGGAATAGTAAGAACGCGAAAGAGAAAAAAGCGCACCGTAGGCAAGGCCGTTGAGTACAATGAGAATAGAAAAAAGAGAGGGATTTGCCGCGATGCTGAAAAACCCGAGCAGCACCGCCCAGGCTCCAATCAACACTTTAATAGCGCGATGGGTTCCTTTCATCCAACGAGAAAAACGAGGAGCAAGCCAAGATCCGATACAGCCAAATAGGAGTGCACAAACCATGGTCAAAGTTTTTTGTCGATCATCCATTCCCACCACTTCTTCCAAGTACAAACTTACAAATAATTGAAGAGTTAAAATGGCGTCCGCAAAAAAATAATACGAAAGTAGATAGGCAAGCATTCCTCGCGTCTTTAAAACTTTTTTAAGACTGGGTAGAAACTTAAAAGTTTGCACCACCTGAGCAGATTTTTTCTCTTTTAAAAAGAGGAAAACTGGCAATGCAAAAATCAAAAACAATAAGGCTGCGGCCAAAAAAGTAGCTCCGCGTCCGCTTTCTCCAAATAGACTTACCTTTCCCTCAGCCAATGGTAAAAGGAGCAAAATCCCAACTAGATTGCCCAGCTGTCCAAAGCCCATCCCCACACCCGACACTTGATCAGCCGTTTTGTGAGCGGTGAAGTCTTGGATAAACGCATTGTAAAAGGCAAAACTACCTTGGAAGAAAAATTGAAACAGAAAGTAGAAAAGTAGAATAACGAAGGCGGCCTCGGTGCTGAAAGGAAGCTTCATGGCTATCCATCCCATGATTCCTAAGCTCAAAATGGCGAGCAGACTAAAGTGCGTCAAAAATAATTTTCGCTTATTGGTTCTATCGGAAAAATTACCCAAAAAAGGCAATGTCAAAAGCAGCAAAAGAGTGGAAAGTGCCGTAACTCCGCTGATCCAAAAATCCGAAAATCCGTGATCCGAAACCAACCAAAGACTGAAATAAAAGCCTACGTTTACGAAGGCCAATGAATTAGCAAAGTCGTAGAGTATCCACAGGAAGTAATTACGTTTTTGCATATCAGGCTAAGCTAAAGCCGTATTTTACCAGGTGTGGCAGATTTCGCCACTTCAACAGCTCCTTTACCAGCACTTGCCTTTTTATGCTTTTAGTATACAATATCCATCTATACAACTAAGAAATGTCAAAAGGCGCACCAGCTTTCACTCCCGGATTAGAGGCAAGAAGTAAAATTGAGGGCAACTATGTAACCCTTGCTCCTGAAACTAGAGTCGTCTTTTGTATTCCTTGTAAAGAAGGTGAAAGTCGCGTAATCCAAGCCTTAAAAACCTATCTACAACTGGATGCTACTCAACGAGCACAATGTGAAGTATGTATCTTAGTGAACTCTGAAAAGGGAAATCAAAGCCCCTTGGCAGCTACTATTAAAAACTTTGCCACCGCTCAAACTGGACTTAAGATTTCCGTGTATACAGCAGAATCCCATGAAGGAAGCGACCTGGCTACGATTCAAAACGAGCTCTTCAATGTAGTTAAAGAAAGGTCAGCCAGTGGAGCAGCGCCGCTCATTGTGAGTCATCACGCTGATCTATTGAATGCTTCAGGAGAATATATTAACAATATCCTCGCAAAATTTGACGCGGATCCAGATTTAGATTTACTTGCGGGATTAGTGGATTATCCACGAGAAGATTTTCACCAGGATCATTTATTTTTTGCCGTGCAACTCTTTGAAGATTTATTAGAGGAAAAATTACGTGAAGAAACAGGTAAAGTTCTGGCACATGGAGGCAATGCTGCCTTCCGCCTAAGTGCTATGGATAAGTCGGGATTTAAAGCCGCTTTTGAGGCCGATAATGCGCCCATTTACCTGAAGCCTAGACAGGCCCCCGAAGGAATAAATGTGTTAGCTGATGATGAGCTGATGTGGGTTACTACAGCTGCTCGTCGCCAGATGAGCGCACTGGGTAACACGCCGCCTATTTTACTAGCAAATCGATACAAATCATCCATCGTAAACACGCTATCTGAATCTGCCCATAAGGTGACTTCAGCAAATTTTGCTGTCTTGCTAGAGCAAGAATTATCGGCTATTTGCGCTGAACTAATGAAAAATAGACCCTACAGTTTAAGCCAAGAAAGGCTAGCGACCTTATTTGCAGAAACAGGTTTGGGAATGGGAATCACTCTCGAAGCCAACCACTCCACCGTCCACGTCAAAGATTTAGCTGAATTCAAAGGAAGAGCACTCAAGGACTTCAGCACATTCTAGTCTTCCAGAAAAGATGAAAATCTGGTATAATTAACTGATTTATTCTTGCTGTATGGTAGTTCAACTTGAAGGAGAGGTGCCAGATCAACTTAGCTCAGGGGACATTAGCGATTTTTTAATCGCAAAGCATGGCCCTAAAGGTTTAGATGCCTTACAAGAGATCAGAAGTCGTGAGATTTCATCTGGACCTATGCAGCCAAATTGCCGTGTGGTAGTAAACATGCCGGTGCTCAATTTGGAAAAAAACCTGTATAACGCCTTGGCTCAATACTCGAATCAAGACCTGAGCAAACAAGGTAAAGAATTTGTTGTTGCGTTGCTTATCAATGGGCCTATGGGTGTTGACCTCGAAAGCTCTGAACCCTACAAGGCTGCGCGTAAGTTCATGGTGGATCACCCGGAAGTAAAAGTAGTGATCCGAACGGTTAACTACCCTAAAGAAACCGTTAATATATCAAGAATTAGAAAAGATGCAGCCGGATTAAGCCTGATGGAAGCGGCAGAGGTAAATGGCTTAGATTTAGACAATCTTATCCAATTTACCCACGATGCAGATTTACAAAAACTTGCCCCAGACTATCTTTCAAAACATGTGAAAGTTCTTGATGAGAATCCACGATTGGGTGCAATTGCCGGGTTTTACGACTATCCCGATGCGGATTTTCATCAAGATCATCTTTTTCTTGCTACTCAAAAATTTGAAGATATTTTAACTTTTATCTCAAACTCTAAAAGTACCAATCACATTTTGAAAGGCGGTGCTACTGCTTTTCGTACTAGAGACTATATCGCTTCAGGTGGAATTGGCGACACAAAAAAAATGTCCGAACTGAGACCCGTTTATAAAGGCTTGATGGCGAGAGACAAGGAATCTGTACTATTCTCCAGACAAATTGGGACGGTTACTACCAGTGCTCGCCGCCAAATGATGGCCTTGGGTCAGAATATACCACTATCCAGTGCGCATGATGACTTTGGAAAGAAGGGTGACTTAGCCGAAAGGTATCAAGCTCCTATTGGAGAACTTCAAATCCCTGAAGTGGCTAACAAAGTCACCAGTCCTGGATTTAATGAAAAACTTGAAAAACAGTTAACTTCTTTATATAAAAAAATGAGGCGCATGAGAGAGAGAACTGAAGCCACAGTAATTATAGATTTGTTTAAACGAGCAGGATTCTATGCAGGTATAAAATTGGAAATTGAAAACGAAAAAGTAGTCATAAAAGATATGAGCGTTTTGAAGAAAAACATACTAGAGAGATACACCAACTACTAAACTTATACGTGTATACTCTATTCATTCATTACTTCTGATCCATGAAAAAAGCTCTAATCACTCTCTCCACGATCCTTTTGCTATCCGGATGCGCGAGCACCGCGCCGGTAACCGTGGAACCCACCGTTGAACTTGAAGCAGGCTGGGAACTTTACACGGACACCACCTTGGGAATTCAATTTGAATATCCAAGTGCGTGGGGCCCAATAACGGTTGATGATGAAATGGGCATCGCTCTATCCACTTTTGATCTAGAAGATGGACTGACTCCAGATGACATGATTCGTGACGAAGACGGTGAAGTGATTTACGACGGTATTTATAATCGTGCGCTGAGTTTTTCTGGATTAGGAAGCGTTAAAACTTTTCTGGTGGCCAATAATGACGATGTCGGAATTTTGGGACGTGGAGGTTATTGGGGCGACCGTTCAGCGGGTTTTAACACCGAAGCCGGGGTTGAAATTTACTGCAATGAAAGCGAGAGCTGTGAAATGTTGTCCAATGAAAACGGCGTGAGCATTGCTCATGTTTTTTACGCTGAAAGCGATATCTATGGGCAAATTTTTACGGACATCGATGAATACGCAGTGTTCCATCCAGACCACCTGTTTGGAGGCCTTGTCATCTCCAGCCAATTTTTAGGAACTGAATATGCTTCAGACCTTCGCTTGGTCGTTGATTCTTTCAAGTTTTACAGGTAGAATGGTCGGGCTTTTTGCTTACAAACCGAATGAAAGTTCTACTACTCGCCGCCGGTCGCAGC
>CAYHHJ010000060.1:0-6148 GCA_964356405.1 uncultured Candidatus Peribacteria bacterium
GCGCAGATAAAATAGTGAAATTACTACAAGGGCAAGCAGGTCAACCGTGAAAGATATTAAGATAAACAAAACAAGCCATTTTGAACTTGGTAGGCTTGGATACGTTGTTTCTTGAGATTGTGGCGTAGAGACTATGGTCATTGACTAGAGTCTAACTTCTCCCGCTCGAATTGTCATTACTTCGCAGCCGCGCTCGGTGATGAGCATGGTGTGTTCGTGTTGGATGGCCAGGGAGCCGTCGCTGGTGATGATGGTCCAGTCGTCGTCTAGGGTTTCGATTTCGGGATTGCCCATACAAATGATGGGTTCGATGGCGATGCACATGCCAGGGATGAGTTCTTCACCTTCACCGGGATTTCCGTAGTTGCACACGTAAGGCGGTTCGTGGAGTAGGCGCCCGATGCCGTGACCCGTGAGTTCGCGAATAACGGAGAAGCCGGCGTCTTCGACTACGGTTTGAATGGCGTGACCGATGTCGCCCACGTGATTGCCAGGTTTAACTTGGCGGATTCCGGCCCAGCAGGCTTTGATGCAGGTGTCTACGAGTCGTTGTACTTCTGGCAAGGTTTCGCCGCCCACCACTGCTGCGATGGCGGAGTCGCTGTTCATTCCATCAAGAATAACTCCGCAATCAATGGAGAGGATGTCTCCTTTTTGCATGGGAATTTTGTTGGGGACGGCGTGCACCACTTCATCGTTCACGGAGGCGCAGAGAACGTTGGGGTAGCCGTGATAACCTTTGAAGCCGGGTTGTACGCCGTAGTGTTTAAAGAGTTCCACTGCTTTGTTCTCGAGGTCCATGGTGCTCATGCCGGGTTCTAAATATTTTTCGAGGTCCGCTAAAATAAGCGCAAGAAATTTGCATGATTCGCGCATGGCTTTTATTTGCGTGGGCGTTTTGATGCTTACTTTACCTCGCATGGAAAGTAGGGGTTGAGGACTTCAAAACTATCCTTAGTCACCCCTTCAATGGACTGCTCTCCTTTTACCACGAGCATTTTTCCTTGGGCCTTATAGGCTTCAATAACCGGAACGGTTTTTTGTAGGAAAGTGTCGAGGCGAACGCGGATTGCATCCGGCGTGTCATCTTGGCGGGTGATGAGGGTGCTACCGTCTTTCTCGCAAGCTTCTGCGGTGAACATGGCAGGGTATATGGTTTTGCAAGAAGGACACATGCGGCGCGTGGTGAGACGTTTAACCGCTTCTGCTTCGGAAAGCTCAATCAGCAGGCCTATGAAAGTTCGGCCTTCGCGCGCCATGAGCTCATCGAAGAGTTTTTGTTGATCATCACTGCGGGGAATTCCGTCAAAGAGAGCAGATTTACCTGCTGGGAGATTCTTTAAAAAGTTCGCGATGATTTCCATCACCACTTCGGTTGGTACCAAGTTTCCGGCTTCAATAATGCCTTTCACTTTCAGTCCAAGTTCGCTGCTTTCAGCAGCTAGTCGGCGGAGTTCAGCTCCGGTTTCAAATATTTGAAGAGAACAGCGCTCTGCAATCAACTGACTTTGTGTTCCTTTTCCAGAGCCCTGTATTCCGAATAGTACGAGATCCATATTGTAAGGTTGTGGCGTATTACCCTTTATAGAAACGTTCGTAGTGGTGAGTGAGGAGTTCTGCATTCACACGTCGGATCAAATCCAGAACCACACCTACTACGATGATGATTCCGGCTCCACTCACAACCATAGGTGTTGAGCCTAGGCTGAATTGAGAGAAGAGCATTTTAAGTACGATAGGGAGCACAGCTACGATGGCGATCATTCCTCCTCCGAAGAGATTGAGACGGTTGGAAACTTTAGCCAAGTATTCAGCGGTTTCTTTACCAGGACGAAGACCGGATACATATCCGCCACGCTTTTGAATGTTTTCTGCAACTTTATCTGGATCGAACACGATGCTTACGTAGAAGAAAGTGAAGGCGATTACCAGGAAGAAATAGATTCCGATGTAGGTCCAGCTGGTTCCGTTGAACTGAGTGGTGGCAAATCGTCCGATGGCTTTAACCCATTCAGAATCTGCGTACAAAAGGAATTGTCCAATGATAGAAGGGAAGGTCACGAGTGAAACCGCGAAGATGATTGGAATCATTCCGGCTTGGTTCACACGAATAGGAAGGAAGGACTGTTCTACTTTCCCGCGTCCGCGTTGTCCCGCATAAGTAATGGGGATGCGGCGTTGCCCTTCCGTGAAGAGAACCACCACGAGCGTGAACAAGAGAGAAAAGAGCAATACGGCTACGAGAGGCAAGAGACGTTCAGGTTCAGATTGAGCCAGGGTCAAAGTAGGTCCAATGATGGTTGGAATAGAAGCCACGATACCTGCAAAGATGATCACAGAAGTTCCGTTTCCAATTCCTTTCTCGGTGATCACTTCTCCCATCCACATGAGTACCAGCGTACCTGCACAGATAGTAATCATGATTGGCAACATAACTGACCAGTATTCCCAACCTACCAAGCTTCCGTCGAGTCCATCGAGGATGGGTACTTGAGCTTGAGAGTTGATGAGGGCGATCATTCCGTAAGACTGAAGGAAAGCGAGAGGCAAAGTGAGCCATCGAGTCCATCGGTTCATACGTTTGCGTCCTTCTTCACCTTCTTTAGAGATTTCTTCCATTCGAGGCACAATCACGGTGAGTAATTGAACGATGATGGAAGCGTTGATATATGGAGAAAGCCCCATCAAAACGATGGAGAAAGAGGTAGAGCTACCTCCGGTGAGGAGGCTGAACGCTCCGAGTAGTGAGTTTTTGTCGAATACGTATTTAAGCGCTTCCAAATTCACTCCTGGAATCGTGATGTGCGTCATGAGACGGTACACCGCAATGATTCCCAAAGTGAAAAGAATCTTCATCCGCAGATCCTTTGATTTCCAGATTTGCTGTAAAACTTTCATAGGAGAAGAGCTTATTTAGTTTCTGTATCGTCAGCTTCTTTAGCAGGACGATCTTTTTCGAGCAAAGTGATGCTTCCACCTGCTGCTTCAACGGCTTTCTTAGCGCTTGCAGATACTCGGTGAACGGTGAAGTTCAATTTGAGTTTGAGTTCGCCGGTTCCAAGGAGCTTGATGCGACCTTTTCGATTCACGATACCTGTTTTGAGCAAGCTTTCTGCATTCACAGCGTCGCCATCTTTAAATACATCCAATTGGTTGAGGTTCACGGTTCGGTACACTTCCTTGTTGAAGTTCTTGAAACCTTTCAACTTTGGCATACGTCGGATGAGAGGAGTTTGTCCTCCTTCAAAGGCGGCACGAGATTTAGCTCCGGTACGGGAACCAGCTCCTTTCACTCCTCGTCCAGAGAAGTTACCACGAGTACGTCCACGTCCACGGCGGATTTTATCCTCGCGACTGCCGGCTGCTGATTTTAGGGTATTATGCTTCATGGTTTAATTATTCAGGTTTTTTAGGAGATTCTTTTGGAGCCTGCACAGGCTTGATCATACGCTTGTCTGCGTTGGACATGATCTTAGCTTCGGTCTTAGACATTTTCTTCACTTCTGGAGCTGCTCGATCTTCACTGTTTTCTTGTTTAGCTGACTTTTGCTTATCGGTTTCGAGTTCAGGTCGGAGTCGGAGCAGGGTGAGAGCTTCGTAAGTCGCTTTAGTCGTGTTGATCTTGTTGTTGGACCCCAGAGACTTAGACAGGATGTTGTGCACTCCAGCCAATTCGAGGATTTGACGTACCGCTCCTCCAGCAATGATTCCCGTTCCCACGCTCGCTGGCTTCATCATTACTGAGGAGGCCTTGAACTTCACTTGAATCACGTGAGGAATGGTTCCGTTGTATACAGGAACTTTTATGAGTCGTTTTTTAGCCTTAGCTACAGCTTTTTGAATAGCTAGTTGAACTTCAGTCGCTTTACCAATTCCGTATCCTACGGTTCCTTTCTTGTCACCAATCACTACGGTAGCTCGGAAACGAAGACGTCGTCCTCCTTTAACCACACGAGTCACACGATCAACTTGGATCACAGCTTCTTCAAACTCTTTGACTTCTCTTGTGAATGGTTTTTTTCCGGGTCGTGCCATAGTAGTTATTAAATTTGATGATTAGAATTTGAGGCCACCTTCGCGAGCACCGTCTGCAACGGCTTTCACACGGCCATGATACTTATATCCGTTTCGGTCGAATACACAAGTGGTGATTCCGGCCTTAGTAGCTTTTTCAGCGAGTTCGGCACCCACTGCGGCTGCACGTTCGAGCTTGGTTCCTTTACCTGCTTTCATGTCGTGAGCGGCAGCTAGAGTTTTTCCAGATGCGTCGTCAATGAGTTGAGCATAAGTGAACTTAAGGCTTCGGAACACAATGAGACGAGGTTTTTCTGCAGCGCCTTCCACACGTGAACGAATTCGAATGTGTCGACGGGTGCGGTGCTCTGATTTGGATTTAGGACGATTCATATGGGGCTTTAATAGTAATTTAGTTCAGTTCAGACAGGGGAGACTCGGCTTTGCCGAGGGCTATGCCGCAGCTTTAGAAGCAGCCTTACCAGCCTTTCGGCGGATGTGTTCATCGATGTATTTGATTCCTTTCCCTTTGTAAGGTTCAGGTTTTCGGAATTCACGGATTTCTGCAGCCACTTGTCCAACCAATTGCTTGTCGATTCCAGAGATGTAAAGAATGTTCTTCTTCTCATCGTCTACTTTGAAAGTGATTCCAGCTGGAGTTGGGTACTCAACAGGGTGAGAGTATCCAAGGCTGAGTACAAGCTTTGAACCTTGTACCGCCACACGGTAACCCACTCCATTGATCTCCATAGTCTTGGTGAACCCCTTAGTAACTCCTTCAACCATGTTGAAGATGAGTGTACGAGTGAGTCCATGCAAGGAATGCTGCATTTGATCGTTGATATCTGCAATCACGATGATTTCGTTTTCCTTAATCTCTACCTTAACCAAAGGGTTACAGGTGTAGCTGAGTTCTCCTTTTGGCCCCTTTACTACGAGCAATCCATCATTACCTAAGGTAACGGTAACTCCGCTTGGGATGACGACAGGTTTTTTTCCGATTCTTGACATTTTGTTCTAGTTAATTAGTTGTTTTAGACAGGGAGGCTCGACTTCGTCGAGTGTTAGTAGATCTCACATAGGTACTCTCCTCCAAGCTTTTGCTTTCGAGCCTGATCACCGCTCATGATTCCCTTAGGAGTCGATACGATGGCAAGTCCCAGTCCGCTGAGCACTCGTGGAATCTCTTGAGACTTCACGTAGATACGTTGTCCTGGCTTGCTGATGGACTTGAGGTGCAAATCTTGTCGGTTTTCAGGGATCTCGATGAGAAGCTCTTTAGCCACTCCTTCTCCAGATGCTTTCACTTCAAGCACGTAGCCTTTAGTTTTGAGCACGTCGCAGATTGAATGCTTCATCTTTGAATAGGGAATGCGCACGAGGGTTTTTCGAGCACGCGCCGCATTTCGGATGCGAGTGAGAAGGTCTGCTATTGGGTCGGTTACTGTCATTGTGTGCTTATTAATTGTTTAGTTGAGAACAGGGGCGCTCGCCTTTGGCGAGTATTACCATGAAGACTTTTTGATTCCCATGAGAGTTCCGGCGCGAGCCATTTCACGGAAGCAAATACGGCAGAGGTCAAAACGACGCATGTAACCGTGGCTTCGTCCGCATTTTCCGCAACGGTTGTACGTGCGTACGGCCTGTCCAGGCTTAAGTGCTAGTCCGAGTGCAAGACGGTGTTTAACCGCATTCTTGGCTCGAGCTGTTTTGATGATCAATGAAGTCTTTGCCATGATGAATTATTTTTTAGATGCTTTAGCCTCACGAGGTTCATCTCGGAAGGGGAAGCCCAGGGCTTTCAAAAGAAGATAGGTTTCGTGGTTGTCTTTCCCACTAGTAGATATATTCACTTGAAGACCATGAGTTCGAGTAAGTCTTTCCTGATTCACTTCTGGGAAGATAGTGATGTCTTCGAGACCAATGGAGAAGTTTCCTTGTCCATCGAGACCACGAGTGGAAATACCACGGAAATCACGTACACGGGGAAGGGCAATGTTCACGAGACGAGCGATGAAGTCGAACATAAGTTCTCCACGGAGCGTAGAATTGAGTCCTACTGGGAGACCTGCACGGAGTTTGAAGTTAGAAATAGCCTTACGAGCCTTTCGGAGTACTGGCTTCTGTCCACTGA
>CAYHHJ010000061.1:0-6036 GCA_964356405.1 uncultured Candidatus Peribacteria bacterium
ACTGGAAAGACTTTGTGGAATGCCAAGGCGAAGTGAAGGCTCGTGAAAAAGGCCTGATGCGCCTCGAAGGCAAGGAATACATTGTACAAGACGGCGACGTTATGCACTTTCGCTTTTCATCATAGTCGCTACCGGCTCACTTTGCATACGCAGCACACTGAACACGCCGTCTACTTTTCGTATGGCGCGCATCGCCACTTCGTATTGAGTGAAGTCGATGATTTCGAGCACAAAACCAATACGCGCGACCGAGGGTTGGAAACGAGGCAAGGACTGAACCATAACAATATTCACCCCCACATTCGCCAGCTCGTTACATAGGTCGCGCAGCAGCCCAATGCGATTCGCGCCCTCAACGGTAATAGAAATATGGTGCACTTTTTCGGGGTTCGGTGCCTTGAGTTTTCGTCGGGGAATCCGGTCGTACAAACCAGCGTCCACCGGCGCACGTTCTTCGCCGAACAACTCTTTGTCGGTGAACAAAATGTGAATCAAATCATGCACATTCACCGTGCCGTTTCCAATTTCGTACAAAAGATCTTCCCATTCTTCCATCTCAAAATGTTCCAAGGCCATGATTTTTTGTAAGCTGGTGAGGCTGGACGTGCCGGGGAAGCCAAGGTTAAGAACCTTCTGATCCAGCAGCTCTTCCGCTTGGTGAATAACCGTGGTGCGGTCGCGTTCTTTAAGGAATTCACGAATACGCGTGCGAGCCAAGTTGGTGTGAACGCTGTCCATCCATTCCACCTGTGGACCCTCCGATTCCTCGGACGTTTTCACCACCACGGTGTCGCCGCTTTTCAGCTGCGTGGCGATGGGAAAAATCTTCCCGTTGATGTCCGCCGAAATCGCCAGCATTCCCACGTCGCTATGGATTTGGTAAGCAAAGTCGATGACGCTGGAGCCCAGCGGCAAGTCGATCACATCCCCCTTGGGCGTGAACACAAAAATGCGGTCTTCAAAAATATCCAGCTTCAAATGTTCAAGGAACTGTTTGTTGCTGGATATACTGCGTTGCAGATCGAGAATCTGTTTAACCCACTCATACTTCTTCTCAAATTTCTTTTGCATCTGCGCCTTCTTTTTGTTGGCTTTGGCGTAAAAATAATGCGCCGCAATTCCATATTCGTTCTCCAAATGCATGTCCTCCGTGCGGATTTGAAATTCCGTTATCACTCCACCGATGCCGAAGACCGTGGTGTGAATGCTTTGGTAGCCGTTGGATTTAGGGATCGCAATATAATCCTTGAGCCGTCCGATTTTTGGCGTGAAATTCTGATGCAAAATTCCAAGCACTTGGTAGCAGCCTCCCACGTCTTGCGTCAGCACGCGGATGCCGAGTAAATCATAAATTTCATGAAAACTTTTTCCGCTGCGAAGCATCTTTCTATAAATACTGTAGAGATTTTTTTGCCGTCCCATTATTTCGAAGTTTTTTATTTTTTTGCTTTTGAGCAAAGTCTCCACTTTTTTAATCGTCTTTTTGAGTACATTTTGTTTTTGGAGTATGGAGCTATTCACAAGCTGAGAAATTTCTTCATACTCCTTGGGTGCCAAGACATGGAAACACCAATCCTCCAGTTGATTTTTCAGTTCCCAGATACCGAGCAGGTTCGCAATGGGCACAAATATTTCCAGCGTCTCGCGGGCAATACGTTCGCGCTTCAACGGATTTGGAATGGCGTCGATGGTCTGCATATTGTGCAAGCGATCCGCCAGCTTGATCAAAATAATCCGTGGGTCTTTGGCACTGTGTAAAAAGAGTTTTTTCAGCGACTCAATTTGGCGCTCCTCCATGTCGTTTCGGTAGTGCACTTTGGACAGTTTCGTAATTCCATCCACCAAAAATTCCACCTTGTCGCCAAACTCCTTTTCGATGTCTTCCAAGGTATAGGTGGTGTCCTCGGGCACATCGTGGAGTAGACACGCGATAAGAGTGTCCTCGTCCACGTGCAAATCGGTAAGTAACATGGCCGCACTCACCGGATGTGTGATGTAAGGATCACCGCCTTTTCGGATCTGCCCCTCGTGCGCTTTTTTCGCAAATTCATACGCCCGCATAACTCTTTCTTCATTGAGTTGCGGAAGATATTTCTTGGCGGCAGTGATAACGGGTTTGATCATGGCAGTTGACTAGTCTAATATGTCATTTTATATTGGCCAAGCTCTCAGAGCAAGAATTTTATGAAGACAAAAGGCAAGGTATTGGTTGGGATGTCTGGGGGACTCGACTCTTCTGTGACCGCGGCCTTGCTCAAAGAGCAGGGTTACGACTGCGTGGGCGTGTACATGAACCTGTGGGCGGATCCCACGGTTTTTGATCTGGAAGATCGTAAAAAATTTCCACAAAATAAATGCTGCTCCATCGGCTCGCTCATGTTCGCCCGCAGCATCTGCCAAAAACTCGGAATCCCTTTTTATAGCATCAATTTTGAGGACGTATTCAAAGAAAATGTAGTGGATTTTTTCTTGGAAGGATTCAAGGAAGGCGAAACGCCAAATCCCTGCGTGCGCTGCAACAAAACCGTGAAATTCGGCATCTTGTTCAAGAAAATGGAGGAACTCGGTTGCGATTATCTGGCCACCGGGCATTACGCGGACTTGCTCGAAAAAGACGGCCTCGTGGAACTCCACCGTGGTAAAGACACCGCCAAGGACCAAACCTACTTTCTCTATAACCTCAGCCAAGACAGGCTGCAAAAAATAAAATTCCCTCTCGGTAAATACACCAAACCGGAGGTGCGCGAAATCGCCAAACGCTTTGGCCTCACGGAATTGGAAGACAAACGCGAAAGCCAAGGTGTGTGTTTTTACCCTGAAAAAACCTATTTTGAATTCTTAAAACGCTATCTCAAACCCGGCGAGGATTTTAAAGGCGGAACCATTGAAACCACCGACGGAAAAATTGTAGGCGAGCACCAAGGTTTGCCTTTTTATACCATCGGTCAACGGAAGGGAATCGGCGTAGGCGGCGGCCCTGCGCTCTACGTAAACAAAATGGATAAAATCCGCAACGTGCTGATTGTGGGGAATGAAGAAGAACTCCAAATCCACGAAATTCCGGTGCGCGAACTCAACTTCCTTTCCGGCACGGCGCCCGCCGAAGACGAAGTCCTTTCTGCCCGTGTGCGCAGCCAAGGCTCTTTCACCGATGCACGCCTCCAAAAGACCGCCGACGGCTTCAAAATCAGCTTCCTTGCGCCCGAAACGGGCCTCATGCCCGGCCAGTCTGTGGTGCTCTACCGTGGCACAGAACTTGTCGGGGGAGGGATTATGTCTTAATAAACCTGGAGAAAACGCCTGAATTCTGGTATAATTAACGGATGAATTCACGTAAGGCACCCTTTTCGTCGCTCGTGTCCCGCCTGGCCTTCCAGGTAGACCGCAAAATTCTTGCTTTGGAAGAAGAGTCTTACCTGCGCCTAGACCTGTCCGCACACGAAGCCGCTCTCATCCACATGCCGGCTTTTTCACGCTTCGGGGGCTTCCGCCGTTTTGCCGTCACCGCCCTGGTGATTTACCTGATTCTGTTCAGCGTCACCAACGCGCCGGCCTATGCAAAAATCCTCCAAGCCAGCATTCAGCACGCCGAACTGCAGCAAGAGGCCAATTTAACGCCACTTCACCTCGCAACCCTGAGCACCGATCCTTGGACGGGCGCTGCCTTCGTAGAAAAACCTCAAGAGCAAGCCCTAGCCCTTTTGCCGGTTGCCTCTACAAACGATGACCTGCTCGCCCTGAGTATGGCCCCAACCACCTACGACAACCGCATTCGCGTGCCCTCGCTCAACATAAACGCCCAAGTCGTAGAACCCCAACTCGGCCTCGATTCCCTTCAAGCCAAAGACTGGAATACCCTAGAGAAACAAATACAAAGCAGCCTCCTGAGTGGGGTGGTGCATTACCCGGGGACCGCCGAACCCGGCAAGATTGGAAACGCCTTCTTCACGGGTCACAGTTCCAATGTGCTCTGGGAGCCCAGTATCTACAACACCGTGTTCGCCCTGCTGCCCGACATTGAAGTGGGTGCGGACATTTACATCACCAACGATCAAAAGGAATTCCACTACCGCGTGACGTCCAAAAAAGAGGTCAATCCCAGCGATGTGAGCATCCTAAAACAAGGTGAGAAAAAAACGCTCACCCTCATGACGTGTACCCCCGTGGGTACCGCTTTAAAACGCCTCGTGGTTACGGCTGAACTGGTGGTGGAGTAGGTTGATCTAGATCCTTCAAGAGATCCTGCTCTGCCTTGGATTCTTCGGCTTCATGGCTGGCTTCTTGCGCCTGCAAAGCCTGGCGATCTTGTTTCTTTTGGAACACATTCCATTCTTCCAAGTGTTTCTTGTTGAGCTTGGTGAGTTCGTCTTGGTACTGCGTGTCGAGCTTGGAAAGTTGGTTGGCTTCCTCGTCCAAAATGGTCTTCAAGCGAGTCACCTGATCCGCCGTCATGATAGGCAAAATCTGGAACCAGTATTCCCGTTCCTCATCGGACATGGACTCCGTTTTCTTAATCAGCGCCACGAGTTCTGGGTACTTTTCTAAAACCACGGCAGGCACTTTAAACTTATCATCCGCAGCGGTCGCACCTTGCACAGCAGAACCACCCGTTGGGGGAGGCGTTGGCGTTCCTGTATTTGGCGTGACTGGATCCATAGCAAACGCAGTATAAGTGCTTTTAGCGAAAGTTTAAAGACTTATTTTACTGCAGGGCTTTTCCATTCTAATACACTCTCCATCCCTGTGAAGGTTACTGATTCCGTTTTCACACCACTTGGTATTCCCTGAGGAGTAGTGGATGGAATGGATGGAGTGGTCGCGGTAAGTGTAAACATATTATTGCCCAAACTTTTAAACTCAACGGTTTTAGCGTCACCGAAATCCTTTAATGTAGCGCCATCGGAACCAAACATCTTGCTTTGGTAAAACGTTACATCTAAGGCTTCAAGTTTTGCTCGAGATTCGGTATCAATTTCTAGCTTGAAACTCATATCGGCTGACAAAAGACTGTCCTTCGGAGCTTCAGGTGGATTGTTTTTCTTCAAGGCTGCAAGTGCCGCAGCATCTTCTTTCTTTCCAGTCTCCGATGCGGTTTTCATATCCTCCTCCAAAAGTGCTTTAAGGGTCGTATTGTTGAATTTTACACAAACCGCTATCAACGGTTCAAAACTCTTCTGAAGTGCATCCTTTGTCTCTTTACTAAGAACACCTTTCGACTCCATTTCGGTCGAGGCGCTTGCAAGAGCTGCTGTCATGCTAGGACGTATATCAGGCAAGCCTAAAGACTTGAAGTACTCAGCGGGAGCATTCAACATCTCATCCGAGATACCTTTAATATCCTCCTTTGTTTTAATCTCATCCGCCATTTTTTTGGCTTCAGCGGTTATTTCCGCTGGAGTATCCACATCTTTGTAAGGCTCTTCACCGCCAGGATAAATTTTACCGAGTGCCTCCGCCACAGTGGTCGACTCATTGAATTTATATTTTTCAACATTTTCTATAGTATGTTGTACAATAGGGCTGTGTTCCGGTGCTTTTTTGCCTGCTTCTGCACCTCCATCCGGCGTAACCGGTTTTGGCTTAAGTATTCCCATGATTTCATCACCATTGGCCTTTATATATTCTTGTACGCCGCTTGCAGGAGTAGCGCCTGAAGCCTTCAGCGCAGCCACAAACTTAATCATGTTTTGCTCCTCAGTATTAGTGGTATTTGGATCATAGCCAGCCACTTGGTCTTGAAGCTCCTTAAACTTAGTCGTGGGAGTGAGTAGCTTCATTTGCTTTTCCCAGCCATCTTTCCCAAAGGCGGCTTCGTACACGTCCTGGATGTCATTAGCCGATAAATCCAGGGGTTCCCATTTGATGGTGTGTAGGATGTTCCCCTCAGGATCGGCTTTCGGTGTCACCGTCATTCCCAGCGCCTTTTGCTCATCTCCACTCAACTCCATGGCCCATGCGGGGTCGCTGCCTAAAAAGGTCAAGACCATGAGCAGACCGCGCTTGGCTTCAAAACCGAATTTGCCCATAGTATCGTTT
>CAYHHJ010000062.1:0-5936 GCA_964356405.1 uncultured Candidatus Peribacteria bacterium
GAAGTAACGGTAGAACAGCGTCAAAAGCAGGGTTCGGATGTGAGCTCCGTCCACGTCGGCATCGGTCATGATCACAATACGGTGGTAACGTAGGCGGCTCAGATCGGTGGTTTCTCCGATTCCGGCTCCCATGGCGATCACCAAGTTTTTAATTTCATTATTCGCAATCATCTTATCGAGACGAGCCTGTTCCACGTTCAAAATCTTACCTCGAAGTGGCAAAATAGCCTGGAATTCACGGTTTCGTCCTTGTTTAGCGGATCCTCCGGCGGAATCTCCCTCCACGATGTAGAGTTCAGATACACTCGGATCTTTGGAGCTGCAATCGGCGAGTTTACCGGGAAGGGTCATCCCTTCGAGGGCTCCTTTTCGGATAACCGTGTCACGGGCAGCGCGAGCCGCGAGGCGAGCGCGTTGAGCCAGGGCACATTTACCTATAATAGATCGTGCATCCGATGGATTTTCATCCAAATACTGTTCCAAATGGTCACCAAACACGGTTTCCACGGCGGTTCGCATTTCGGCATTCCCGAGTTTGCTCTTAGTCTGCCCTTCAAACTGAGGATCGGCCAATTTCACGGAAATAACCGCGGTAAGCCCTTCACGCACATCTTCCGCAGAGAAATTCTGATCCTTTTCCTTAATAAGCTCGTTTTTACGCGCGTAGTTGTTCATCACTCGAGTGAGCGCACTGCGGAACCCCGTTAAGTGCATTCCTCCTTCAGTAGTGTGGATATTGTTCGCAAACGTGAACACCGTTTCTTGGAACGCCTCGGTGTACTGCATAGAAACCTCAATAAGTCCCTCAGGTACATCGCTTTCTATATAGATAACATCTCCAATCTTTTCGCGATCACGGTTCAAATGTTGTACATAAGACTTGATACCTCCTTCAAAGTAGAACATCACCCGTTGCCCATCGCGGTGATCTTGAATGCGAATGGTAACTCCCTTAGTGAGGTAAGCCTGTTGTCGCGCACGATTCACAATGGTTTCAAAGGTAAACACACGTTCTGGGAAAATCTCAGAATCCGGTGTAAACGTAATCGCGGTTCCCGTGTGAGTAGAAGTTCCAGAAACTTTTAACTCAGAAACTGGATCTCCCTTTTTGTATTCTTGCACATACACTTTCCCGTCACGGCTGATTTCCGCTTTCAAATCGCTAGAAAGCGCATTCACCACGGAACTTCCCACTCCATGCAAACCTCCAGAAACCTTATATCCGCCACCTCCAAACTTTCCTCCGGCGTGAAGCACCGTGAGCACCGTTTCCAGAGCAGACTTACCGGTTCCCTTGTGTTTATCCACGGGGATTCCACGTCCATCATCCGTAACACGCAAAGACCCGTCGACGTTGATATCCACCTCAATATGCTTACAGTAACCGGCCATCGCTTCGTCGATCGCATTGTCCAAAATTTCCCACACCATGTGGTGGAGTCCGGCGATATCCGTGGTACCAATGTACATTCCCGGGCGCTTTCGAACGGCGGCAAGACCTTCCAGAACCTGTATCTGATCCGCTGAATATTGTTGTTCGGCCATAGTGAAATTAAATCGGCGGAATTCTAACAAAGAAAATCCGCGATGTCACATGGTTTTTGCTTACTCTGCAGTCAAAGCCTGATAAGTCGCATAAAGCGCAGCTTCCAAGTCACTCAGCCCAATATCTGGGAAATTCTGCGGTTCTCCATCGAGCTCCCATACGATTTCAGTCACCAAACCTGTATCCAGGTCATAGCTGCCCGAAACCACCAGTCCGGCGTCGGTCACTACGCCTTCAAAGGTGAAAGTATTTTCTGTTAGATCAACCACCTCAAATTTAAAGGCTCCTAGCTTTAAATCCTCCGCTTCAAAAGCATCTTCCACTCGGGAAATCGCGACTTCTTCGGTGAGAGAGGAACCATCCTCCACAAGCGGCGTTTCCACCGTGTCTTCCTCGGGTGTGAGTTCGGCTTCCTTCATGGCGCTTTCAATCACGGAATTGGCGTTTTCCAGAGTTAAACCAGTTGAGAAACGGAGCTGGCCTTCCACCACCGTGTCGTACAAAATCTTGGTTTCTCGGTCGTAGTTGGCCTCAAAAGAATATCCACCGGTGCGGCCATTCACAATTTGGAACAAGCGGTTCGCACTGTCCCCAGCTGAAACGACTTCCTTAAATTGTATACCATTGCCATGTAAATCAGCCTCGGCTTCCGCCGTCGCCTCCTCCAAAGTGAGGGTAGCGCTGGCCTCATCGCCCACACGCAGACTTTGAAGGTACTCATTGAGGTTCGCCAAATCGTCAACTTTTGCCTGGTAATCCTTAAGCCCGTCGTCAAAACTGTCGTAGGAATAGAATTCAGGCGAGTTCATAAATTGTATAGAAAGGTCGTACTCCGCGAGCTTGGTTTGGAAGTAGGAACGCACCGCCACTTCAGAAGTGATGGCTCCCAAATACTGTTCGGCATCGGTCACCAATTCATTGGCCAAATCTGTAGCTCCATCTATGGCGATTTTGCGTTCAGTCACCAGCTCAAATAGGTTTTCTAAATAACGGATTTTGCTTTGCACAAAGGCCTGACGCTCTTCATCCAAATCCTGGTCGCTTCCGGCCAAAGAAAGGATTTTGTTTTCCAATTCGGTAAGCAATTTCACCGATTCACCCGTGTAAAACACGGCATGATTGCGGAGCAAAAGTTCCAATAAAGTGTATTCACGACTGATCTCATCCAAATACGCTTCGTCATCCAAGGTTCCACTCTGCAGCTCGGTTTCAAATTTTTCTTGATAGCTTTGGTACGCACTTTGCGCTTCCACTAAAGAACCCCGGTCAAGCAAGCTTTCGATCTCCTGAAACTGGCGACGAAGCGCCACTAGCGGCTCTTCCTGCGGGTACAAAAGTTCAGCCGCAGCCGCTTTTACAGCGTAAAGATCATCCCCGGGCAAGGCAAAAAACAAAGCTGAATAGAGCACATCCACTTGATCCAAATCGGGACCGGTGACTTTCCAATCGGTGATCCATTTTTCTCCCGTAGTTTTGTCGCCATAGAGTAAATTGCTGATTCCATAAACCAAATACTTTTCTTTTTGCACTTCGTATTGGCGCTGTTCCGCCGTGGGAAGCACCGTTAAAGTACCGCGGAAAAGTTCATAAGCCCTATTGAGGGCGCCGCCCAATCCAGTGAGAGCAGGTCCAAAGTGACTGTCCTTTTGTTGGTTTTGTAGATAGCTCACCTCACTATCGTTATAAGCGCTTTGGCTGGCCGTGAAAACGTCTTGTTCAGCCTGAGTCAATTCGCTGGTTTCAAAGGGGAAAACGGGAAACTCCTTGGTGAGCTTGGTCAGCCTAAGCCTCCCTAGAGTCTCAGAGATCTTTGAAGACGGAATCTTCATCGAGCTATTTGAAGGCACCAAAAGTGAGTTCAAATCCTCCCCATCCAGAGTAAAAGTAACCAAAGTAGGGTGTTCGAGGGCAAAAACTTCAATTGAATCACCCGTTTCACTCATTTGCACCACCGCGCTGCTGTTTTGCGAGTCAATTCGTACAAAAGGCGTGAACACTTCCACGGAGAAATCATCGGCTAAAGTTGCAAAAAACAAGGTACCGCTGGTCAGCGTAGCCTCCAGCTTTTTATCATCCGCAGACCAATTCCAATCGGCGGTTCCACCTTCGAGCAAAGACACACTGTCGCGGCCGTTCAATTGAACCGTACCGGTGGAGTCGAGCTGAGCCTGCAAATCTGCCTCATCAAGTGAAAGCACATTTGCCGCTGGGAAAGCCGTAAAAGAGCCTACGGTAAGCCCTGCAGACAGAGCGATAACAAGCACCAAATTTACAATTGCACCAGCTTTCATTTTTTACTCTGATTTAAATCTCCTAATTCTACCACAAACTAGCCTGAATTACAATTCTCCAAACAGAGTTACGAAGACTGTCTTGCATCGACTCAGCGGGAGCCTTTATGCTGAGTCTCTCCAAGCAGTCTTCCTCTGTTTGAAGGATTGCATTCCCTTTCTATGGTTTTATTGGTGAATTTCTTCCTTGTAGTTTATGTTTCAAAAATTCACCAATAAAACCATAGAAAGGGAATTGCAGTTCATCTGCGAAGCGTGCTAAGTTGCCCCTATGAAAAAATCCATCCTAGCCATTCTGCTTTCTCTTGCCCTTTTTGCCCAAACCACCCTCGCCTCTTTTGACGATGTGGACGCCACTCATCCCTATTATGAGGGCATCAGTTATCTGGAGCTCATTGGAGCCGTGGACCCGGGCGCGAATTTCCGCCCAGACGACCTTTTGACCAAGGCTGAATTCTTTAAAATGCTCTTCAAAGGTCTGCGTGAAGATTTGGGAGCCGGACCCGACGAAACCACCTTCACCGATGTACCTCAAGATGCTTGGTTTGCTCCTTATGCAAGCCTGGCGGAATACCACGATTTAGCCGACGGAACCGCGTTTGAAGCTCAAAAAACACTGACCCGTGGAAACGTGCTTGGCCTGGTGATGCAAGCCTATGGCCTGGGCGCCCCTATTATTCCAGTGGCCAACCGAACGCCACTTTTTGACGATATTAACGTTAAACACCCGCTGTATTCACTGCTCTATCAAGCCAATAAAGTGGGACTCGTGGATGCAGACCTTACTATAAAGTACGTTCCTTTTGGAAAAATAACCCGTGGTGAACTGGCCGACCTAATTTACCGCGCAGAAACCTGGAAAAACGAATCCGCCGCGGCCACCACCGATGAGGATTTTTACAAGTCCGACATTCTTGCGGATGTATGGAGCCGCATTTTGAATGAGTTCTACCTTCCTGATGGCTACCAAATCGACCAAGATGTGCTCTTCCAAGCAGCAGTAGACGCCGTTCTAGAAAGTTTGAATGACCCTTACAGCAAGTACTTTTCGGCCGACCAAGCCACGGAATTCACCAGCACCCTTGAAGGTCAGTTTGAAGGAATTGGGGCCATTTTAGCTCAAGATGCGGACACTCTCGCCGTCTTTATTACCGAGATTTTAGCGGACACACCCGCCGAAGAATCCGAATTGGAAGCCGGGGACCAAATCACTGCGGTGGATGGAGTTTCTGTAGCCAACATGCCTTTAGAAGAAGTGATGGCACGCATCAAAGGAGATGCCGGTACTGAGGTACGAATCACTATTTTACGCGGTGAAGAAGAACACAGTTACAAACTCGTAAGGGCACTCATCGGCCTCGACCTCGTAAAAGGAAAAATCTACCACAAAGACGCCTGGTTCATTGAAATCAACACTTTTGCAGCGAATATTTACGAAGACATGATGATAACGCTCCAGGAGCTGACAGCCGAAGAACCAGATCCCTCCGCCATCATTTTGGACTTGCGTGGAAATCCCGGTGGCTATGTGAACATGGGAAATTTTGTTACCGGGCTTTTTGTCCCCCACCTCACTCCTTTGGTAACCTTGGATTACGGTGGGCCCCAAGAAACCATTTATAACGGCGACACCGGCATGTACCAAGATGTGCCCGTTTACATTTTGGTGGATGGCTACACCGCTTCTGCTTCAGAAATTCTTAGCCAAACACTGCAAGAAACAGGCCACGCCACCGTAATTGGGACTCAAACCTACGGCAAAGGCAGCGCTCAAGAGGTCATCACTTATTGGGACGGCTCCCTACTTAAACTCACCATCGCACACTGGCTTTCCTCACAAGGCACTTCGATTCAAGGAGTGGGCGTTACCCCGGACATCCTGGTTACCGAAACAGACGGCGAAGCAGACGCATGGCTGAAGGCTTTGAACGCCGAACTCTAACGGTTCGCTGTTTGCGAGGGAACTCCGCGGCCAATATCTTTGGCCAGTGAGCCTTGGTCCAATCCTTTTCAAAACGGCTGTAGAGTTCGAGGCCGCGCTTGCGCAGTTCTCGATCAATGATGCCCCCGGCATGTGGGCTTTTATATTTCTTTTCCAG
>CAYHHJ010000063.1:0-5841 GCA_964356405.1 uncultured Candidatus Peribacteria bacterium
TGTTCGTAGTAGCTGATCAGTTTTTCACGAGCGTTGAAGAGAGCGCGCAAACGTACAATTTCCTGCCCCTGCTGCACAAAGGCATTCAAAGCCGAATTGGCCGCAGGCGCATTCAAATCTTGAAGTTGTACAAAGAAGTTCGCTTCGAGTTCATCCTTCGAAGCCTCCACCGCATCAAATTTTTCTACCAAGGAATTGCTTTCATTCTGCAGCGCTTCCAAATTTTGTTTGGCCAAATAAACTTCGTAATTCAACTCAGATTCATAATCACGCAGCGTGCTCAGACGACTGTCGCTGTTATTCAGCAAAACGTTCACATCCACCTGTAGACTTTCAAAAATCTTAGCAAAGTCATTGATTTGATCACTAAAACTATCTCCCGAGTCAGAATTGTCGCCCAAGTTTTCGCCAGCATCCGTAGCGGGATCTTCTTCCGCCTTATCTTCGCCAACCAAAATGCCTCCTAAAATGGTCTCATCTAAGAAAGAGTAGTCGTCCTCATTTGGCTCTTCCACCGGCGTTTCGGGTTCTTCGACAACGGGTTCATCCTCTACAGGTCGGTTATTCCACCAGGTAAGCGCCGCTTTTCCGCCAAAGAATAACCCAACTAAGAGCGCCACTCCTACCACTCCACTGCAACAAAATTTCAAGTGACGCGGGGACAAATTGGCCTCTCTCAGCAAATCCATAAGCCCGGATTCCTCCTCATCGTCGAAGGGGTCGCCATCACTATCTGGCATATCGCCACCTATATTGGAAAGTTCCTGCAGACGGTTTTTTGTCTTTCGACGACGTTCTTGAAGCTCATTGCTCTCGGGCATATCTTCTACTTCAAGGCCGCCCGGCTGCTCAATTTCCTCGAGTACATTGCGAGAATTGGAATCCATATCTAAATCAGCTTCAAAGCCCGCTTCCACCTTTTTTACAGGTTCATCGGGGACACCGGGAATATTGGGATTTTTACCGTCTTCAGCCATAAGTAAAAAAGTTCCTCTTATTATAGCACAAAAGCCGCCCCATGAACAGGTTTACCAGCTCATGCCAGCGAGTCCCAATCCAGTCCCCAGTCCAGCAAAAAGCAAAATCATGCCAATCGCCCCAAACACCAAAACTTCTAGTAAAATAAGGAGAACAATGGGCCCCGCCTCCATTTTTCCAATTTTATTGAGGAAAATACACATAACCACCAGCCCCCAAATACCTCCAACACCCGAAAAAGCAGGTATAAGTCCAATAACATTCACCAGAGTGGCGTGACCCATAACTTTTACATACCCTTCCATAGTGATTTTTGCATGGAAAATCTGCTCAGCAAAATAACCTGTAATATAGAGCACCGCGATCCCCACTCCAATAGAAATGGCGGACTGTAGCACCACATCCATGAGCCCAGATCGGTAAGTAACCAGGCCAACTACAGAAGGAAAAATGAAACTTCCCAAAGAAGAAATCACGCTGGCGATCGCCAAAATGACCAAAGCAGGGGTCAAAGCCTCTTTATCATTAGCCACGGACTGCATGACCGGTTCCTTAAAAAGCAAAATATCCCAAGCTTGTTTGAGCGATTTTTGGAGATCCATAGGTTTAAATTAGATTGGACTTACTATATCAACACTGTGTAAAATTCCGCCAGTCATTCTTAACTTATCTCTCTTATGAGTATCCCCATACTTGCCATTCTGGCCAGCGTACTCGCCTTGGCTTGGGCCATTGGCCTCATTATTAGCGTTCTATCCAAAAACGATGGAAACGTAAAAATGCAGCAAATCGCCGAATCTATTCGAGAAGGCGCCATGGCATACCTGAACCGCCAGTACAAAACTTTGGCAGTTTTCACTATTTTAATCTTTTTGGCCATGGGCTTCGGGCTTCCTGAAAACGGATTCCTGGTAGCTATGGGTTTCTTGGTTGGAGCGGTTTTCTCTGCTTTGGCCGGATACATTGGAATGGGAGTGTCCGTTCGAGCGAACGTTCGAACCGCTGCTGCCGCTAAAGAAGGTCTTTCTGCAGCATTCCTCGTCGCATTCCGCGGAGGTGCCGTGACCGGACTTTCTGTAGTGAGCCTCGCTCTCATGGGAGTTGCCGGATTCTACTGGCTTTTCACCAACTACTTTGGAATGGGCGTAGACAAGGCCCCAGGACTTTTGATTGGATTTGGATTCGGAGCTTCCTTGATTTCTCTCTTCGCCCGTGTGGGAGGAGGAATTTTCACCAAGGCTGCCGATGTGGGAGCTGACCTCGTAGGAAAAATTGAAAAAGGAATCCCAGAAGACGATCCTCGTAACCCTGCAACCATTGCAGACAACGTAGGAGACAACGTGGGAGACTGCGCCGGAATGGGAGCAGACTTATTTGAAACCTATGCCGTGACTTTGATAGCTGCCATGATTT
The DNA here is from genome assembly GCA_964356405.1 of uncultured Candidatus Peribacteria bacterium. Classification (GTDB taxonomy): domain Bacteria; phylum Patescibacteriota; class Gracilibacteria; order UBA1369; family 2-02-FULL-48-14; genus 2-02-FULL-48-14. Next base: position 2,392 of record CAYHHJ010000063.1, read on the forward strand.
TGGCTTCTTCAACCCTTACTACTAAAATCGGTGCCGTTGGAGTGGAATACCCACTCGCTCTCGGAGCCGTGGCCGTACTCGCAACCATTATTGGAATCTACTTCGTTCGCCTCGGTGAAGGAAAAAAGAACATCATGGCGGCTCTCTACCGTGGAACTTTTGTGACCGGCATCATCGCCGCTATTGGGTTCTACTTTATTACGGACTCCATGCTCAACGACATCAACTTCTTCTTTGCAGGAATCGTTGGTCTCGTGCTCACCCTTCTTATTAACATCGCAACGGAGTACTACACTTCTAAGGACTACGCTCCTGTGAAAATGATCGCTAAGGCAGCGGAGACCGGAGCCGGAACCAACCTCATTGCAGGTTTGGCACAAGGTATGTTCTCCACCTTCCCTATGACCATTTTGATCGTAGTGGCTATCTTCACGGCTTACTGGCTCGGAGACACTTCCACGCTCGACAGCGGAATCTACGGAATCGCAATCGCAGCCGTGGCTATGCTTTCAACTACTGGAATGGTGATCGCTATGGACTCCTATGGACCTATCACCGACAACGCAGGAGGAATCGCTGAAATGGCTGAACTACCAAAAGAAGTTCGCGTTCACACCGATGAATTGGATGCCGTTGGTAACACCACTAAGGCCGTGACCAAGGGTTACGCCATTGCATCTGCCGCACTCGCTGCGCTCGTGCTCTTCCAGGCTTACGGAGAAGAACTTCTCAAAAACAGCGGACAAGAGTTCATCTTCGACCTCGCCGACTACCGCGTAATGATCGGACTCTTCATTGGAGGAGCACTTCCATTCTTGTTCTCTGCCTTCCTCATGCAAGCCGTTGGAAAAGCGGCCTTCAGCGTGGTGGAAGAAGTTCGCCGTCAATTCCGTGACATCAAAGGAATCATGGAAGGAAAGGCTCGTCCTGAATACAACACTTGTGTGGACATTGTGACCAAGGCTGCTCTCAAGGAAATGATCCTTCCCGGAATCCTGGCCATCACCGCACCGATCCTCGTTGGTTTCATCCTAGGCCCACTAGCTCTCGGAGGTCTCCTCGCTGGAGTGATTGTGACCGGACTTCTCATGGCTATTAACATGAGCAACGCCGGCGGTGCATGGGACAACGCTAAGAAATATGTAGAAGATGGAAACGGAGGTGGAAAAGGTTCCGACACTCATAAGGCTGCTGTGGTGGGAGACACCGTGGGCGATCCTTACAAGGACACCGCCGGACCTGCCCTCAACGCGCTCATCAAAGTAATCAATACTATTGCGCTCATCATCGCACCAGTGATCGCTATGCACTCGATTCTATAGTCTTCCGAACATACTTAAAAAGTGTCAACGCGAACTCCGCTGTTGGCACTTTTTTTGTGCCCACGTTTTGCTAAGCTGAGTCCTTCACATTTACCACGCCACGCCGCATGCTCTGGAATCCTTTTCAATATCAATACAACGCCACTTATCTTTCGGATGAAGGTGAGATGGCGCTAGTAGAAATTCGCAAAGGCGCCGGCATGGAGCAAATTCGTCTGCCCAAAAGTATCCTACCGCCTGCACTTCTCATAGGAAGCAGCTTCACCCTAAAAATTGAGGACAGCGAAACCGCCCGCACGTCCGAAATAAGTACCATGCGACGACTGCTCAGCGACCTCATTCAGTAAAAAACAAGCAGACGATACAAAAAAAGCCCCAGTTACGGGGCTCTCTTTTAGTTTTGAATTACTCTGCCTTAGCCTCTCCTTCTTCACCTTCCTTCTTCTCTCCAGGTACTTCCACAGCAGCCACATCCACCACAGCGGCTTCAGTAGGTGCTACTTCTTCTTCACGAGGTGCCGTTACGTAAGCAACGGATGCTTCCATTTCATTGGTAACCGTAATACCCTTAGGGATTTTAAGGTCAGCAACGGTGATTGAGCTGTTGAAATCCACCAAAGAAGAAACATCGATAACGATTTCGTGTACGAGATCTTTTGGCAAACAAGTAACGTCGATACCATCCAAGTTTTGAATCAAAGTTCCACCCATATCCTTAACGGCAGGAGCGGTTCCTTCCAAACGAACTGGGATAGTCGTAGTCACTTCTTCATCCATACGCACGTTAATAAATTCCACGTGAGTGTACAAATCAGTAACGGTGTGGGTATCCACATTGTGAATAAGTACGTTCTTCATTCCTTTTCCTTCGATTTCGAGATCAATCACAGTGTTGCTTCCAGCTTTTTTATACATTTTGCGGAAAGACTGGTAATCCAGTTGAAGGCTCATGTTTTCCACTCCATGTCCGTAGTATTCTGCAGGGATCAGATTCTGCTTGCGGAGAATCTTAGCCTTAACAGATTTATCTCGAGGTTGAGCGGCGAAAGTTACTTTATCCATAGTTTCTATTATAAACTGTCCCAAGTAGGACTGCGGAGGGATTTTAGCGATCTCTTATTAAGATGGCAAGGCAATTTTGGCTTTCGGGGCTTGGAAAGGCTCTTTCATTAGTATGGAAATGTGCGCCACATGGCGTTATACTCTCACCGCTTAATCTTAATATTTTTCAAATGGGACTCTTTGGACAAGCTAAGGACATGTACAAACTTCAAAAGAAGGCAAAACAGATTAAAGAAGAGCTTAAAAATCTGCACATTGAGGCAGAAGTGAACGGAATTGCCGTGGTTATTAATGGAGAACAGGAAGTGGTGGAAGTGCGAATCCCACCTGAAATGCTCACGGCTGAAAACGTCGCGAAACTACAAGAAACCCTCCTCACCGTATTCAACAAAGCCATCAAGAAATCCCAAGAAGTCGCTGCAGAAAAGATGCGCGGCATGATGGGTGACCTGGGTATGGAAATGCCTGGCCTTCCTGAAGGAGATCAACAACAATAATCTAAACCATGGAAAAACGCCTACTCCAACTCCTTTTCTTGTGCATCGCCGTTGTGGTGGTGTGGAATGTGTGGCAGCCCTTTTGGCGCCAGGACTTAAATGAGGCTGTAGATAGCGGCGATACCGAAAAAGTGGTTTTTGAGGTTGAAAAAGGCTCTAGCGCCGACACTATTGCGGACCAGCTGGACGACGCTAATCTGATTGTGAGCGAAAAAAGCTTCGTGCGCACCGTTAAAAATGAGGATTTGGACGGCAGCCTCCGCTATGGCCGCTTTGTGCTGAGCCCCAGCATGACTTTGCGCGACATCATCACCATTTTAACCACTTCTGGAACCGGCGAATTGGCGTTCACAGCGCCGGAAGGCTGGACCATTACTGAGATGGATGCCGAACTCACTCGATTGGGACTGATTGGCTCCGGCGCCTTTGAAGATTGCGCAAAAACCTGCACCTTCGAATACGATTTCCTTAAAAAAGGCCAGGACTTGGAGGGTTACCTCTTCCCCGACACCTATTTTATAGATAGCGCCACCTTCAGCAGCGAATACCTTATTAACATGATGCTGAAT
>CAYHHJ010000064.1:0-1967 GCA_964356405.1 uncultured Candidatus Peribacteria bacterium
AAATCTCTCACGCCCGAATGGCGTCTGCGAGACAGCAACATTTCGCCCGACTTTCCCGTCTCTGCCCAAAAAGCCATGTGGCTTCTGGAGGAAGAAGGCGGCCCCGGCGTGGACGGCGTGATTGGACTCAACTTGTCTGCAGCCCAAGCGCTACTCGAAGACACAGGCCCCATCAAATTGCCCTCGCTTAAAAAAGAAATCACCGCTGAAACTTTTCCCGCTGTAATCAGCACGCTCGTGGAAGCCAAGGTTAATGCCGAAAGTCCCAAAGCCATTTTGGGTGAATTGCTCACGGGTTTCATGGATCAAATGAAAACCACTTCTGTTAAAACCGCCGTGGCCATGACCGCCATGGACGAAGCCCACAAAAAACAAATTCTGTTCTACCACCGCGACCCTACCGTTCAGTCACTTTTTGGTGACCTCGGTCTCACTGGCGACCTTCCTGAACTCGCTACCATAGATCACGACTTTTTCATGCCTGTCTTCACCAACATCGGTGGCAACAAAACCGACCGTTACATGGAAACGCATCTCCAACACGACACGCAAATTTTTGAAGACGGCAGTATGGTTTCTTCCGTCACTGTGACCCGCACCCACACCTACAACGCCGCGACGCAAAACTGGCTAAAGAGCACACTCGCGTCCTACGGCTTCACCGCTTGGAACACCGGTCTCGAACAGGTGCTCGGCAACGCGCCCAACCACACCGGCATCCGCCTCTACGTTCCCGCCAACGCCACCATTCTGAGTACCGAAGGCGTGCTGCGTGACGACGTGCAATTTTACTACGATCCCCTCCAGGATCTTTCCTATTATTACGTCGACCAAACCGTTGCGCCCGGCACCGCCGAAACCTTCACTATCAACCTTGCGCTCCCCTGGAATTTCCACGGCGACTTCGAAGAATACGATTTCGACCTCTTCAAACAGCCCGGTCTCAAAGCCCTGACTTTTGAAAAAACCGTGACCGCCCTCAGCGACACCATGCTTTCCGGTTACCCCCTCGCCACGGACGTTAAAAAAGGCATGGACTACATCCTTTCCGGTCCACTGCAAAACGATACTAACGTAAAGCTGTTGTACCGCTAGAAGGTGGTAAAACCACTCTTAATCCATCGGCAAAAGAAGCGCATTCCCACCCTCCGGACACTCCTTTTTTGAATTCCAATTCCACCGTAATAGGCTGGCTGGCATTGGCGCTCAAAAGTGCTTCTTGAGAAGACAGATCCAAGTTGTCACTGACGATTTGTTTACCGTGGAAACACCCTATTCGAAATTGCACGTGGCCCTGACCATCTACTTGATTGAGGGTATTTCCTTCGCCAATTTGTCTTAGCAACTGATCACGAAATTGCGAATCCTTAAATTCAGTGACCGTGAGAAAAGCCTCAGGCTGATGGGTCTCGTCCAGCATGGCGGCTTCACTCGCAGTGGGATTTCCCGTTGTCAAAAAACCCGTCACTTCTGTTTTAAAAGCATCTCGTCCATCAGGACGCATTTGACTCTCCCCGGCTTCGGCGGTATTCACTAGTGCGATGAGTGCAGCGCTGGACAGAATTCCCATATAGTTAAGTTAGTCCTATATTATAGCCTAATTTGTTAATATTGTCGACCGGTGCTAACCTTGCTTACATGAAATTCAAGTTCCTCTGCCTTCTCACGCTGCTTCTTTTTGCCTGTGAAAACTCTCAGCCGCTCTTGGGCGACGTGCACGAACACGCCGATTTTAAGGTCTACCTAGAAGGCGAGGCTTACGATTTTGCCCAGGATAAATACATGTCCAGCGATGAACACAAGCTCAGCAATTTCACTCACCTCCACGACGGCGATGGAGAGCTCATTCACAAGCACATGAGCACCATCACACTCGGTGATTTCTTTGAATCTCTGGGCATGCAATTCACCGCCGAATGCTTCAAGTTGGATGGCGGTTCTTTTTACTGCAACGAGGGTGAAAAAAC
>CAYHHJ010000064.1:2067-5824 GCA_964356405.1 uncultured Candidatus Peribacteria bacterium
CCGAATGCTTCAAGTTGGATGGCGGTTCTTTTTACTGCAACGAGGGTGAAAAAACTTTAAAAATCTTCGTGAACGGTGAGCCCAACAACGAGTTCGGCGACTACGAACTCAGCGACCTCGACCAAATCCTCATCACCTACGGCGACGAATCCGACGAAGAAATCCAGGCTCAAATCGACTCCGTGGGAGACCGCGCCTGTATTCAATCCGAAACCTGCCCGGAACGCGGCGAACCCAGCGACGAATCCAGCTGTCTCAGCTCCGGGGATTGCACTGCTCTGTAGAGGCTTTAGTAAACACTCTTTAGGTAAGAGCTTTCACAAAATACGATTTTTCCTGTGTCAGGAGAGATGGTTGAATAGAATTCGTTGGTGCATCCGGCGTCCATGCATTTTCGTAGCCAAAATTTCCGCGGATTGCGCATTTCGTGGCGTTTAACGCGACGACAGTTGAAACATTCTCGGGGGAGTGGAAGATTTTTCTTCCGGTAATAGTTGAGTTCGTGTGCGGTGATTTTGTAGTTTTTCTTGCAATGAGCGCAGGCCAGTACGGCGTCCACAATATCGTCTTTCACATCTTGAATTTTATCGGGAAGTTCCGTGAGGGTTTCTTTGCCGTAAGTGCCGGGCAGATTGTCTTCCCAGTTCCAACCTTTCGCCTGCACTTGTTCTTTTGTCAGGGGATAGAAAAGTTGAGCGCTGGTTTCATTGTAGCCATAAGCGCTGTCTTTCATTGGGAAGAACTCGCCATATTCTCCGGTTTGTTTCATGTGCTCGATGATTTTTGCTTTCAGCGCGAAATAATCTTCTTCCGAATACTGCTTATTAAAAATACAGAACTTGTTTTTCTTGAGACTAAAACAGCCAAAGTTTTCACTGCTGTGGTAGCAATGCATGCAGTAAGTGAGATTGGAAACTTGCCCAACCGCAATATGAGAGAAACGCACGTTGGTAGCGTTGGACCCGATCATGGCGCCTTCATAACAAAGTTCCATGTTGATACCGAACTGATAAATATCGTAACAATCCTTTGCGCGAAGCTGAACTTGGCTCAAGTATTTGCAGTCTTCAATGTCACTGCAGTCGAAACAGAACTGAGCGTTTTTGGATTTGTAGAGGTAATCACCGAGGCTGTTTTCGATCATCGCATTTTGCAAATAGCGAAAAGGATGTTTGCTTTGCAGCTCTTTGAATTTTTGAAGGTATTTTTGGACTTCTTGATAGGATCCCGTGTTCACCTCTTTGAGCAGTTGTTTATAGGCCGCTTCACTCAGCTGCTCGTTCAAAAAGCAGTATTTTTTGTTTCGCAATCCCACGCACATGAAGCAGTCCATGCAGCCCACACAATCTCTCAAAAAAGAACTGGACGAACAGCTTGTGCAATCCTGACACCAGGCTAGGTCGTTGCAATCTTTAACGTCTACGCATTCATAACAGAGCTCCGAGCCGTGGCAATAATGAGTGTCCACACAGTCCTTCGCTTTTTTGACCCCGTAGCCGTAATAGCAATCTTCCGCAAAAGTGGCATGAAAAATAAAGTAACAGTTTTTATTTTGGCCAGCTTGATGGGTGTAGTCCGAATTTATATCTCCACTTTCAATCTGCACACACTGGTGAGGAACCGCCAACTCAAGCTCATGAAATTGTTCAAAAAAAGGTCGATTGAAGTCAAAGTCTCTGCCGTAGCTGAGAGGATCCCAACCGTCGCCCCACCATGCTTGTACGGAATATACTTTTCTTGGATTGGCGGGTGAAAATTCACTAACGATCGGCTTCCCTGTGAGGTCACACTTTCTATTATAAAGAGTCCCTTCATTGCACCACGCCATTCGTCTCATCTCACGACAGGGTGGACACCAAGTGGGCTCAGGTACGTCGATACGAGTGTAGTAGCTCTGATCTTCGTTGGTGACGTCAAACGCTTGAGCACAGTTTTTACAAGTTTTTTGCATGCGTGGAGTATATCATAAGGTCTAAAAATTCTTCCGTTTAAACAGCGTCTCCAATTTGTCGTAGGAGAAAGTCACAATCGAAGGGCGGCCGTGAGGGCAGTGATTGGCGTTCGGCGTGGTTTCCATGTCACGGAGCAAACTCTCCATCTCCATCATAGTCAGCGGGTCACCAAATTTAATGGCGCCACGGCAAGCGGTCATGGTCGCCAAACTTTCGCGCACGCTCAGCACATGGTTTTGTTTAAACTCACTCGCAAGGTCGTTCAATATTTCTTGAATCACGCGCTCAGGATCTTTCTTCTCGAGCCCGGCAGGGATGCTGCGCACCACAAAAGTGGCACCGCCAAAGTTCTCAAATTCAAAACCCAGACTTTCAAAATCGGCCGCATACTCGGCAAGCAGTCGGCGGCTGTCCACGCCCAAATCCAGTTCCAACGGAGTTAGCAGCGGCTGTTTTAAAACGGCCTTTTCTGCGAGCGCTTTCATGAGGCGTTCGTAGCGCACACGTTCATGCGCGGCGTGCTGATCAATGAGCACCAGGCCCTCCTCACTTTCAGCAATAATATAGGACTGGCCGATTTGTGCGAGGGGCCGAAATTGCAGACCTTTGACTTCAAAGAGCGCGGTCTCCTCTAGCATGGGCGCAGCAATAAAAGGCGCACGTTCAAACGAAGAAACTTTATCCAAGAGCGACTCCGTTTGCAGCGGCGCCGCTGCCAGCATCGGCCCTAAAAAACTTGCCTCCAGAGCATGCTTCACGGCGCCAAAAACGGCACGATACATTTCCTGCGAATTCACAAATTGAACCTCGAGTTTGCGCGGATGCACGTTGACGTCCACCAGGGCCGGGTCCATGGCGATGTCCACTATGAACCACGGATGTTTTTCGTGCATCAGCAAAGAATGAAACGCTTCTTTCACCGCGTGGCTAATCAGCCGATTCTCCACACTGCGCCCATTGATAAACAAAAATTGGTACTTCTTAGACGCCCTCGCAAGCTCGGGCTTTCCCACATATCCACCCACCCGCAAATTCGACTGTTCATAGTGCAGCGGCAAAAGTGCATTCGCCACGGTGCCGCCAAATAAGCTCCGCACGCGGTCCTTTAAACTTTGCTCAGCCGGCAAGTCAAACACCTCCGTGCCGTCTTTCTTTAAACGAAATCCCACGGACGAATGTGCCAGCGCCACGCCGCAGAGCAAATCAAAAATGTGCCCGTATTCCGTCGACTCCGACTTCATATATTTCTTGCGCGCCGGCGTGTGCTGAAAAAGTCCATACACGGTGAAATCGCTGCCGCCGTCGCAAGCCGCTTCTTCAAAAACAATTTCCTTTCCCGCGTCCATTTCCACCAACGTGCCCACGCGCGATTCCCGTGGCCGCGTGCTCAGCGTCACCCGTGCAATGCTGGCAATACTCGCGAGCGCTTCTCCACGGAATCCCAAACTTTGTAAAATTTGCAAATCTTCCAGCGACTGAATTTTGCTCGTCGCGTGCCGCGTAAAAGCCATGCGCGCATCGTCACTGTCCATTCCTGCGCCATTGTCCACTACCCGAATTTTCTGCAGTCCTCCGCCGTCAATCTCAATTCCAATCTGCGTTGCTCCCGCGTCGATCGCGTTCTCCACAAGCTCCTTCACCGCCGAAGCGGGACGTTCAACAACTTCGCCCGCAGCAATTTGACTGATGAGTTTGGGTGCAAGGAGTTGAATGCGATTCATGGGCTTACTATAGCGTGAATCCAGCAATTCCTAAACAGACTTGTTTAACTGTCTTGGGTCGATTCAGCGGGAGCCTTTATGCTG
>CAYHHJ010000065.1:0-5783 GCA_964356405.1 uncultured Candidatus Peribacteria bacterium
CAGAAGGTCGCGCATATCTTTGTTCCCTTCAGCGAATGCATAGATATATTTCATGGCGGAATTTTTACATTAATGGTTAGCCGATGCAAGGGAAGTCGTCGTCGCCTTGCGCGAATTTGCTGATGTTGAGGAATTCACTCCCGGGGGTGAATTGGGCGATAGTGGGAAGGTTTGGCAAGGTCTGCCCGGGCAGACTTTAAAGATCAAAACGATACCTACACTTTTTCCTTTCACCCAACAAATACTGATTGTTATGTTTTGGTAAATCTGCAATTTCAACCAAGGTGCCACCTGCAAGCTCGCACGTTTTCCTTGAAGCTTCATTCTCTGGATTGCAGGTTATCCAAATAGAATTGAGTCCATGTGCTTTCGCAAGGGGGAACAATAACTTCACACTTCGCGCTGCGTAATGTTTCCCTCGGAATTTTTCATCCACGCCATAGCCAATATGTCCTCCATAATCAGTATTTTCATTATTCCCCACTCGTAAATTGATATACCCCATCGTCTCTCCCGTTTGTGTATTCCTCATATCGAACACATAAACAGGGAAGTACCCTTTCTTCTCATCGGCTTCACCCGTTTCAATTAACACTAAACTGAGCTCACCATCGGTGAGTTCGCCAGGTTCAAGGAATTTAAACGGCTTCTCCATTTTACAACATTTAAGTTACCTCCCTCTCCTCATCGTAATCGCCGCCTCAAGTTTCCTTAGCGCTGTAATAAACGCCGCCTCACGGTACGTACATTTAAACTTTTCCGCATTGCCGTGCACATCGCGCCACGCGTTTTGCATAATCGGCTTCAATTTCCCAAGCACCTCCTCCAAAGACCAATAGTAGTTCATTTGGTTCTGCACAAGTTCGAAGTAGCTCACGGTCACCCCTCCGGCGTTCGCCAAAATATCGGGGATCACGGGGATGCCTTTACGCGCCAAGATTTCATCGGCCTCCGGTGTCACCGGACCGTTCGCCAACTCGACAATCAACTTCGCCTGCACATTGTCTGCATTGTCCACTCGAACCTGATTTTCCAGCGCAGACAGTACTAAAATGTCACAAGGCAAGGCCAACAAGGCCTCATTCGTGATGATGTCGCATTTCGCGCCCACCGGCGTGCATTCGCCCACTTGTCCTTTCTCCACCTTGCACGCGATCGCCGCGTTCGCATCAATCCCGTCCGCGCAGTGCAGCGCACTCTTGGAATCGGAAATCGCAATTACTTTCATTCCTAGCTCCGTAAGCAGGCGAGCCACGTGTGAGCCCGCGTTCCCGAATCCCTGCACCGCTACGGTCATCCCAGCGGCCTGTTTTCCAACGCTCGCCAAATATTCCTCAATAATATAAACACCTCCTTGGCTGGTCGCGCTGTCGCGGCCGAGAGATCCGCCGGTTTCGATCGCTTTTCCCGTCACCACGCCGAGCACATTGTGGCCTTTGATTTTGGAATATTCATCCGCAATCCACGCCATGATTTGTGAGTTCGTATAAACGTCCGGGGCGGGTACATCGATTTCCGGTCCAATGAACGGTGTCATCGCGCGCGCATATTCGCGCGTAACCGCCTCCAATTCCCGAGGAGACAAGCTCTTCGGATCCATCACAATTCCGCCCTTCGCTCCGCCCAGCGGAATGCCCACCACGGCGCACTTCATCGTCATCCAAGTAGACAGCGCTTTCACTTCGTCCATGTCCACTTGAGGGTGGTAACGAATACCCCCTTTATAAGGTCCACGGATGCTGTTGTGTTGGACACGGAAAGCTTGAAAAACTCGAAGGTGTCCATCGTCCATTACCACCGGCAAACTCACTTCAATAATGCGTTCCGGATGACTCAAAACGGCTTCCACATTCGCGGGCAATTGCATGAGTTCAGAGGCCTTGCGGATTTGCTTGAGCGTGTTTTCAAAAAGAGACATGGGGCAGGGTGAATTAATGAGTAAGATACTGCCGCGTAATTTCAGCGGCGCGTTTGATTTTATCGGGAGTTCCATTCGCCAGCGAGGCGCGCACGGTGTTCACACGGGACTTGAGCGCTCGATCTTCTTCGGAGAAAAATAAATTGGCCGGAATATAAATCACGCCCAACTTTGCTAAATCGTAGATTTTTTGTTCTGGGGGGAGGTCTTGAGTTTTGCAATCGGGGACCTCATTCATGTCGAACATCACATAGTACAGATTACCTTTGTGGGGGAGGCCCAGTGTCTTACAAAACACCTCCTGGTTTTTACGCATAGTTTCGCGATACTTTTTGCGTTCATCTTCGCCCAGCAAAATGTGCGCCGCGCCCAAATATTGATCTGGCCCCGTTACAAATGTGGTGTGCTGGAATTCTCCGTGCACGCCACCTGGCCCCTTCGCAAACATAAACGCCTTCATAAAATCCTGTCCTTCGCGAAGCAGATCCTTCAACTTCACTTCGCTCAAATATTTATTGGTCTCGGGGCAAATCAGCACGTCGCCAAACCTCAAACCGGTACTTCTTTCAATCTTTGAACGTGCTTGAATGCGCAGGGTACGCTCAGGGCACAGATCCACAATCGACTTTCTGTCCTCAAAAAACGCGCTGTACACCTCATCGGTAATAATAATCGCATCCTGTTCCTTCGCGAATTTCGCCAGCGCCTCCATCGTTTCGTCGTCCATGGAAAAGCCCGTCGGATTGTTTGGGTCTATCAAAATCAGCAGTTTTACTCCTTTCGCCGCCTTCAGTACCTCAAAACTTCGCTCCTCAATTTTCCCCGTTGTCGGGTCAATAGAAATGCTCACGGTCTGCAGCCCGCGATGCTGCAAGATCGCATTATACGGATTGTAAGCAGGGGAGGAGATCAATACAGAATCGCCATGGGTGAGGTACTGCAGTCCTTCTTCGCCCAGCAGTTTAAAAATGGTTCCAATCGCGTGCGATGCCCCGGAGGTAAAAATCAAATCCTCATAAGAGAAGGCCGTCGTCACATTCTTCTTATGCCACCACGCCACGATCATTCGCACCAATTTTTCTCCTTTAGGGTCATGGTAAGTGCCTCCACTGATAGTGGAATGTTTAAAAATTTCGTGCAGCACATCGTACGGCTTCATCTCCACTCCCTCGGTGCCAGCAATCTGAATGCAGCGTTGAATGAACTCGCTCAGGTCGCTGAGGTACCGGGTCGCCAAGGCCGGCACATAGGCACTGTGCGCAAAGACCCCAATCTCCTCCAAAAGCTCCTTTTCATGCTCTGCCTCATGTTCCACAAACAGATGTTTTACGTTGTTAAGCTTCGTATCCAAAAATAGCAAAAACGACAAAAACTCCCGCCCTCGAACGGAGGGGCTGAACCCATATCCCGGGTCCCCGCGCGACAAATCCACGACGTCTTGCGCCTTCTGTTCGGACTGCGCCACTTCTTGGAGAAGCGAAAAAAGCTGAAAAGGGTTCGTATGTTCAACGGAAAATCCCCAGGGGTTGTCGTAGAGTTTCATCAAGCCAAAGGCTAAGGAAAAAGAAAAATCACCAGCAGTCTAAGACCGCCTTAAATCACCCGCAACTCAATTTCCTTGACGACGTAGCTCATCTTGGAGCCTTTCAATGATTCGAATCAGTCCCAAATGTTCCCTGTGTTGCCTTTCAATGAGCCGAAGCAAGTCCCGCGCTTCCACGGACGGGGCAGGGGGGAGGGGTGGAAAATAGAATACAACCGGCTCTTTTTTGTCTAGGGGTACTTGGACTGGCTCTGGAAGCGGCTCAACTACATTCTGATTAGTCAGAATTTGAGTTTGATTAATCAACACGGGAATTTCCTCATCCTGCTGAGGCAGAGGCTCATTTTGTATAGGCGAATTATAAAACACCGTTTCTACGGCCGGTTCAGCTTCAGCGGCCCCCGCAACTTCAGCTCGTCTCACGACATAGTGAAAGCCCTGAGGAGTCTTGATTCGTTGCGCTTGCAGGTCACCTTTCTTGATCATACGTCGAATAGTCTGGGTAGACTTCTTCAAAGCATGGGCTGCTTCCTCTAAGGTGAGAAAGTCTTTATTCATTGGGAAGGTGATTAGAACACATAGTGTCGCCTTATCACAAGTGTATAGGCGGAATATGGCTTATTGTAAAGCAAAAAACCGATCCGACTAGTCAAAAACTAGACAACATTGTATAGGCGGAATTCTGACTAGTCAAAATGCACAATCCGACTAGTCAAAAATTTGCTCACAGGTTCAATTGTGCATAAGTCCGACTAGTCAAAACCAAAATTCTGACTAGTTGACACGACCTTTCGCAAAATCTGACTAGTCGTGATCTGTAATAAGATTAACTTTGTTATCGCGCCGCTTTTTGTTAAACTAACATCAGTTTTTTCACCACGCCGTGGACAACATTCGACTTTCTTGGGACCTTTTCATTCTCGTATTCTTCGGGGTCGTTATTGCGTACAGCTTCATTATAGGAAGGAATAAAACCGTAAAGGTCATCATCTCCACCTACATGGCCATCCTCACCGCTGACGCCATTGGTAACCTACTCCAGACATATTTGCTCCCGTCTGCTCCCGCCCTTCAAGGCGCTATGGGTGACCAGGCCCTCGTGCTCATTAAGATTTTCACCTTTGTGCTCGTTATCGTGCTCTTGGCCATCAAAGGCGGCTTCCAGGTAGACGTTTCTCCCGAACGCTCCGTGGTCACGCGCATCCTCGGTAACCTCAGCTTCGGATTCCTCAACGCCGGTCTTATGGTCAGCACCATTTTGGTCTACCTCACGGGCGGTTCCTTTGTAACCGGTAGCATCCGTGCCGGCTTCGAAAGCAACCTGTATCAGGAATCTCACTTCATTCAAACCATCGTCGACAACTATAATATCTGGTTCGCTCTACCTGTTCTGGCCATAGTTATCGTCAGTCTTTTCCAGCACGTAGAGGAATAGCTTGCATCCTGGAGCTTAGATCCATAAAATACCCGCGTGGGTCAGTAGCTCAGTTGGTAGAGCAATAGCCTTTTAAGCTAATGGTCCCGGGTTCAAATCCCGGCTGACCCACCATTACTGCACGAAGTGCAGTTTTTTCTTTTCAACAAACTAGGACATCTGTCTCATGTCTGCTTCGTCACCTGAAACAACCTGTAAATTTAGCAGAAAACTTATCCACAATCCTGGACATCCAGGTAGTGCAAAACTCAAAAAGCAAAAATTGAGACATTGTATCATTTTTTGATTATTCAAAAAAAACCTCCTGGAAACAAGCCTCATCTACGCCCGGGCGTGCCTAAAACCAAGTCCCCTTCGTCACCTCAACACCAGCCGCCTCAGCCAGTTGCTCATAGAGCTCCTTCTCTTTCTTACTTAGCTTCTCCGGCACCTTGAGGTGCAAAGTAACCTTATGATCCCCCAAAGAGTCCGATTTCAGTGAAGGTGAGCCCTTTCCTTTCAAGGTAAGAACGGTTCCACCCTGCGTTCCCGCTGGCACTTTCAGAGCCTCTTTCCCGTGAATGGTATCCACCTTAATAGTGGCCCCGAGCACGCCCTGTACTAAAGGAATGGTTTCCTCGGAGTAAATGGTTTTTCCTTCTCGTAAAAACTTAGGATGCTGCGCCACCGTAATATGGAGGAACAAGTCCCCATACTCGCCGCCCAGTGCCCCCGCCGCGCCCTTTCCTTTTAAGCGAATAGTCGTGCCGTCCTCAATGCCCTTGGGAATGTTCACATCCACCTCCACACTTTTGCGAATACGCGTCTGTCCATTGCATTTTGTGCAAATCCTATCTGGAATCTCGCCGCGACCTTGACACTGTGGACACAAATGTACACTGCTGATC
>CAYHHJ010000066.1:0-5732 GCA_964356405.1 uncultured Candidatus Peribacteria bacterium
CATTATTTGCTCTTTGGCGACCTCATCACCTACCCCGACCGCAGTGACGAAAATGTGGAATTGGCCTCAGAGTCGTCAGAGGACGAGGAGGAACCGTTGGAGCTCTTCCGCGTGCCTGAACCCAATCATGTGGTGGTGCAACTAGCCTCCGATAGCATTGATCCTTACGTTTGTTATGGCGATGAAGATTTAGCCTCCGCCTTGGATCAGTTTGAAGCCGCTCCCCCTGATACCGGTGATGCTTTGCCGGTGACGGAAAGTGAAATCGATTACAGCATTGATGATGCTCCAGAGGACACTCCTCCCGATGAAGTTGCTCCTGATTCCGATGCACCTGACGCGAATTCTGGTGATGACGAAAGTAGCGAGGAGCCCTCCAACCCCTACCTTGTAGATATTGGCGCCGCCTTTGAGTCTTTGGATGACTTTTTAAGCAAATTGGAAGGCCCTAAAGGAAATTGGAGCCGTGAATTTGCGTGCAGCGAGATTTTTTGCATCGAGGTGAAGGTCATCGCGGAAAATGACGATGCGGCCGAGGGGGAACCTAGCATGGAAGCTGCTGATTTTGATGAGGATGAAAACTGCATCGCGTGCCACACCGCTTACATTAAAGAACGCATAGAAGAAACCATGAGCAAGAGCTTGGTTCCCAGCAAAATCACCATGGACTGGTTCGAGGATGCCACGTGTAAAGAGGCCGGAACAAAGATCAATTTGGATTTGAATGTTTACGTTATTAAAAAAGCCATCGACCTGGATCCTGGCGATGATTTGGATGAAAAGGCAAATGAGGACATCGATAATTTCAAAACCACACTGAACACCTTGGGCGTCTTTCCTATTGGGGATGGAGTGGCAAATAATTTAGGGAAAACAAAAAATGAAGAAGAGTGCCAAAGCATCCTCAACTTATCTAAAGCCGCCAAAACGGAGCGTTCCATTGATGAACTGCTTGGAGAATGCCAGAAGGTAGCGGTTAATAATGCAGCCCAAATACAGGAGGCCTTTGATGAATTTAAGTTCGACACCTATTCACAAACCACCAGCGATCTTTACGGACAGGTTTCGGCTGAGCTCTACACCATGTTGCTCACCTTTCAAACCTTCCAAGAAGAGATCAAAAGCACCTATGAACAAGATGACGCTCCCCTTACAAACTTAATCAATAACAAAGGCTATTGCGAATGAAAACAAGCAGCAAACTATTCATCGGATTTCTTTTTCTCACGGGGCTGGTGTCTCCGCTTTTGGTGGCTCAGGCTTCTACTTTGGGGGAAGACGTGACCGACAGTGCGGAGGATGTGGCTGATAGTTTCGATGGGCTTGGCTGTGCCTCTGACTATTACTCCTTTATTTTGACGGTGCGCAGTGAGAACACGCGGGATCAGTTCATTAAAGATTTCAAACGAGGGTATTGCCAGTTGAACGACATCATGGAGCTGGGTGACGAACTCGACACGGTGCGAAAAAACTTCAGCTCGGCGGCCTACAATTGTGAGGACACCACGGCTTACAAAACGGACTACCACCGCATCCTCATGGAGCAGTACTTCGTCCGGAATGTGCAGCAAAGTCCATCTGACGTGATCCGTGAAAAGGAAGGGGCCGCCTTTGATGAAGCCAAAGACCTGGTCTTAACCGCACTTAAAGCAGATATGCAAAGTGTATTTGTGGAGGATGAGGGACGCGTCACCGAAAGTGTGCTCAACGATTACTTTGATAGTTGGGTGCTGAAATATGAAGACCGCATTGGCCACTACAACCAATGTGATGAGGGTGGCTTTGCGGAGATTACACAGACCTGGAAGGATTTCGTGGATACCATTAGCTCACTCAGCGTTGATGTAAAAAAAGGAGATAAGCTCTCGTTTGAGGACAATGTTTCGGCGGACAACGATTTGGACGAAGCCGGCGATCAAGTCGTTAATACCGGCAAAAGCATGCTAAAAAGCTACGAATATTATAAAACCGTTCTGGGCCTTGGCCAAACGGAGGTCGAGGAACCCTTAGATGTGAGCGACTTTAGTGGCAGTGGTAACAGCTACACCTTTGACTCGGTACTCGACACTTTGGAATCAGATAATAACCGTGCCATCATTGAGTCTGAAAGTGTGGAGCGTATGGCTAAGTACAAGATTTTATACGGCGAAGGCGGAGCCGTGGCTGCCACCGACATGCAAGGAATTCTGCAATACATGAACCAGGTCATCAGCGAAACCAATATCAAAAACTTCCCCGTTGTTTTGAAGGATGTGGGGATTATTTATGGCCTACAATGTAACTGAAGGATTTAGTGCGTTGCCTCCCACGGGAGCCTTTATGTGGTCGCCAACGCACTAAATTCTTAACGAGAAAGAAGTGAGAAGAAGGTGTGCTTTTTGTGGGCGTGGGCGGGTTTTTTCTTGGGGTCTAGTTCTACGCTTTCACGAGCAATATTGAGGTCCACCATGCAGTAAGGACACAGGTCCTTTTTTAGGGAAATCAATCTGCCGCAGGAGAAGCAATTAAATAACATTATGGCGTGGGTGGAGGGGGAATGGACTAGTTAACCTGCCTGGAGAGGAAATCGTTCAGGTCGTCTTCGCTGACGCGGTAGACCCGGCCGAATTTCACGCTTTTTAGGCGTTTACTCCTTATAAACTTCAGTACGGTTAAGTGGTGGAGCTGCAGAGCGTCCGCGACTTCTTCGGGCGTGAGGAGCCGCTTAATCATTCGATTAAATTAAACTTAACTTGGCCATACTTTATGCTCTCCTATTTAGCTTTGCAATGCTTTTGAGTGTTTTTGTGAAATAAGAGTTGATAAGTTATATATTATGATGGTTTATACCATTTTAAGGTTAATTGTTATGTTTTATTAAATTTGATTAAATCTAGTTAAACTTTGTTGGAGTTTGCTTTGTGCGCAAATTTGGGTAAAGTTGAGTCACTTAACTTCAATTGTATGAAAAAAATCTCCTCTCTCCTCATGACTTTTGTTTTTTTACTCACGGCGTGCAGCGGTCCCATGACCCTTAGCTACGGTTCAAACACCCTGACCTACGACTCTGGAACCTGGGAAGAATTTGAAAATGACACCAAAGGTCTGGGCATGAAAGGCTCCGACAGTTGCTGGGCTGACCTGGAAGGAGATTTTACCATGCCTTTAGCTTCAGAGATGGACTTCCTCGTGCCCAGCACCGTAGGGAATCTGACGATGTACATCGCTCCTGACGAAACTCAGGCTAGATACGCAGCTCTTGAGATTGGAACCGACACACTTTTCATTCGCATTGGCTACGACCAAGAAGCGGCTCCTTGCTTGGAAGCGATTGAGGGACTCGCGGCTATGAATTAGAGCTGTTTGGCGTTCCAGTACATCCAATAGTAACTCGCGATTATTGCTGCAATCCCTATTTGGAGGGTTTGGGTTTCGGTAGTGAATAAGAGCAGCAAGGTTAGAAAGCCCAGTGCTAAACTCCTTCCCACCCAAATGAGCGCGTCTCGGTACACGAGCCCGGGATAAAAGGAGTGCTCTCCGCTCAGTTGTTCCATGGCCTTGAGGTCAAGCACGTGTTCGGAAACGCGGTATATGGGCGATAATAAGGTTAAGCTGAGCGAAAAGAGACCAAAAAACCACGGAGAAAGTTCCCAAAAGAAAAGGAGCGAAAAGGCCGCCATCATCCCCAGCACGGCATAAAGTAGAATCTGAACCCGGTTTCCTTCGTGACGCCGGTGAGAGAGCAGCACCAGGGCAAGGACGGAGACTCCCCCCATCAGTGTTTGGAGTAAACCAATGTTGATAACGGTTTTGAGTGACAAGAGAGAAATGGCTGGGTAGAGAGCGCTGCGAAATCCCCAAGGCAGCCCGCCAGAAAGTATATAACGACGAACTTTTTTGAGTTTGGGATCAAAGATCAGGCGTTTCCATTCACTGTGCGGAATGCGTTTAGGTGTGTAATCGGGCAGTTTGAATAAAAATGGCAGTGAGCACAGGTAAACAAAGGGCAAAATCCAAAATAGAATTTCAAAGGTTTCCAGATGAAAAACCTGCTCGGACAGGTAGAAACTCAGCGTGGCTACCAGCGGCGATACCGTGGAAAAAATCTGCGTGCCGAGGCTGACCATGGAGGAATAAAAATCGCGATTTTCCTCGGTGGTGGTGAGCATTTCGTAACTATGCACTCCCACCCAAAACATGCCTAAACCCAAACCATTAAAGGCGGCAAAGAGCAGCAGATAGCCAAAATCACGCGGCAAAAAAATCAGCGACAGAAAGGAAAGGATATAAATGGTGAAAGCCCGAAGGTAATTGTATTTGAGGGAAATTTGCCTCTGCGCCACCACGTAGCCCCACCCCGAAAAGCCAACCGCCACTAAACAAAAGAAAACCAAGTTATAGATAAGCAAGCAGAGCAAAGAGCCCGTAGTTTCATATACAAAAACATTCAGGAAAAGCCCCACAATCATCTGAGAAAACTCATAAACCCAATACAAAAAGACCATCGCACGGGCATCGTCAGGCAGGGCGCGGAAACGATGGAGGGTTTTGGTGAACATCAAAGTTAGTATAGGAAGGAACCTCGACTGCGTCGAGTATTAAATCCCCATCTTCTTAAGCCACTTACCTGTGTAGGAAACTTTGTGTTTCGCGACTTCTTCAGGCGTGCCCTCGGCGACTATTTGACCTCCCCCGTTTCCTCCGTCGGGCCCCATATCAATGATGTGATCGGCGCATTTGATGAGGTCGAGGTTGTGTTCAATAACGATGATGGTGTTGCCCGTGTCTACGAGTTGTTGCAGTACTTCCACGAGTTTTTTCACGTCGTCGAAGTGAAGCCCTGTGGTGGGTTCGTCCAAAATGTAGAGAGTTTTTCCGGTTGAGCGCTTAGAAAGTTCGGTGGAAAGTTTGATACGTTGAGCTTCTCCTCCAGAAAGCGTGGTAGCAGATTGGCCGAGATGGATGTAGCCCAGACCCACTTTAGAAAGCGTTTCGAGTTTGGTTTTCACTGCTGGGATAGCGTCGAAGAATTCGAGACATTCGTCCACGGTCATGTCGAGCACATCGGCGATGTTTCTGCCACGGTAGGTGATTTCGAGCGCTTCACGGTTGTAGCGGCGACCCTTACACGATTCACAAGGCACATAAATGTCCGCGAGGAAGTGCATTTCAATCTTTCGAAGTCCGTCCCCTTCGCAGACTTCACAGCGTCCTCCTTTGACGTTGAAGGAGAAACGGCCCGCCTTGTATCCACGCAGACGCGCTTCAGAAGTTTGGGCAAAGAGTTCACGCATATCGGTGAATACTCCCGTGTAAGTAGCTGGGTTGGAGCGCGGCGTTCGGCCAATCGGAGACTGGTCGATGTTGATGATTTTATCGAGCTGTTCGATACCACGGATTTCACGATGTGCACCAGCCAGGGCTTTGTTTCGGTTGATGACCGCGGCCACTTTTTTTACAAGAATTTCGTTGATGAGCGTAGATTTTCCAGACCCGGAAACTCCGGTTACTGAGATGAAGGTACCGAGTGGAAATTTCACGTCTACGTTTTGCAAATTATGTTCGGTGGCGCCAAAAATTTCCAGACATTTCCCGTTTCCTTTGCGGCGGGTTTTTGGAATGGGGATTTCTTTTTTACCAGACAGGTATTGTCCCGTGATGGAGTTTTTATCCTTCATGATTTCGGCAGGCGTTCCGGCGGCAATCACGTGACCTCCGTGCTTTCCAGCGCCTGGTCCAATGTCCAAAATGTA
>CAYHHJ010000067.1:0-5720 GCA_964356405.1 uncultured Candidatus Peribacteria bacterium
TGGGCTCAAATCAACCGACTCGCGTTTTGCTAAATTGAAACTCAAAAAATCGGCGAATGTGTTTTTGCTGGGTGAGGTGAGTGAGGAGGAAAAATCCTGGTATTTGCACCATGCGCGGGCGCTTGTGGCCGTCAGTAAATATGAGGGGTTTGACTTGCCGGTGCTGGAGGCGGTGCGAGCTAAATGTCCTGTGATACTGAGCGATATTCCCGTGCATCATGAGCTCTATAAAAACGCCTGCATGGTGAAAAATCTCAAGGAACTCGAAGGGGCGGTTTATCGTGCGCTCAATGGGAAAATCGAAGTGCCGCAGCCTCGCGGTACGTATACGTGGGAGAAAACGGCGGAGCGGACTCTACTTTTCTTTCTCCGCGTACTCCTTCACAAAGATAGATAGAGTCGTAGCTACCGGAATGGCCATAATCATGCCCACCACGCCGAGTTTCTCGAGACCCACCATCATGGCGAGGATGATAATAATCGGGCTGAGGCCAACGGCTTTTCGCATCACGAGCGGCACCAAAATGTTTCCTTCTATTTGTTGTAGGAAAATAATGAGTCCGAGCATCCACACGGCGAGCCAAGGTGATTCATTGAAGGCAACCAGTACGGCGGGAATTCCGGCGGCAATGGGCCCTACCACGGGGAGTAGTTCCGCGATACCGGTCATCATGGCGAGGGTGAGCGCGTTGTCGATTCCTAGGATGAGTAGTCCGATTAGAGACATTCCAAACATCAGGAACATCAAAATAACTTGGCCGCGTAGCCAGTATCCAATCTTGTGTTGGATGGTTTCAATTTTGTTTAAAATGTAGGCACCGTGTTTGGAAGGAAAGAGTGAAACGAAAAATTCATTCACATCTTCTCCGTTCGTAATGAGGAAGAAGGTGAGGATGAGCACGAGTACAAAGTTGAAGATGCTGCTGAATATTGTCTTAATTACTCCAAAGGTGTCACCAGCCAAGACCTGAAGTTGACCTGCAAATCCTTCTAAAGTGCTCTTGAGCTCGTTTACAATGGCTTCGCGATCTATGGTGCTTAAGAAATCCTGAATCATAGGCTCCAGTCTGTCTCCAAAAGGAAGATGTATCTCTCCGGCAGCCAGCTTATTCACTAGAGTGCTAAGGCTTTTGGCCAGTTCCATGAGCTGAGTTGCCACTAGTGGTATGAGCTGTGAAACGAAGAAGCCAAAAATCACCAGTAAAAGGAGAAAGATTCCGGCCACGCTCACTCCTCGTGGGATCTTGTATTTTCGTAAATAGTTAACGGTAGGTGTTAGAGCCGCGGCCATCAAGATGGCGATGAAAAATATGAGCAAAATGCGCGCGATGTCTCCCAAAAAGCTGCTCAGTGCGATGAGTAAAAGCACCACGATGGTTGCCTTTGCAGTGCTGAGCGGTGAGAAATGCACCGTGACTTCTTCTTTTTTTACACTCTTACTTTCGCGTTCCGGAAACTCGATTTTCTGACTTTCTTTGCGCTGTTCTTTAAGCTGCTGCAGAGTTTGGCGCAGGTGCTTAATATTCTCGGAAGTGCTCTGAATGAATTTATTGATGCGATCGGTTTTCATATCAGCTAGTGAGAGCGAGTAAAATAATGTTTACGATGATCCAGGAGCAAAGTACGAGGATAAAGCCCCCGATGGCATGGGTGATAATGGTTCGTCCTTTCTCTTTATCGTCGGTGAGTCCGCCGGCTATGTAGTAGTAGGCGCCGACTAAAATCATAAGCACCACAATGAGCCCTGCTAGGTCGATCACGAATTCCAGGGCAAAAACCACGAAGTAAGGCACCATCCAGAATTGAATGTTTCCTGATTTGAGGGCACAGCCTAAGATGGCTTCGATATCACTTTTAGGTGCCACATCTATGACAGATTTTAGGTAATCGGCATCTTTAAACATTGAATCCCAGAAGCCCCAATCTGTTTTGTTGCTAGGGTCACATTCAAAGTATTCATCGCTAGTCTGAGGTAAAACACTGGTTGCAGCAAAAGTAGTCGGCGCAAAACAAATTAATGCAGCCAGGCCTGTTAAGATTATTTTTTTTAGAAGGTTCATGAATGGCGTTTAGATCTATTAACTCAGAATAGAGGTATATCTGCAAGTCTAACTTGTGGTTCTAACCTGAATTTGCTAGTCTAGATCGCATTCACCAAAATTATGTCAGCAGTTGTATCTATTGTCGGAAGGCCAAATGTGGGGAAATCAACCTTGTTTAACCGCTTGGTTGGTGGTCGCCACGCTATTGAATCTGACGTTGCAGGGACCACGCGTGATCGTTTGTATAAGAACGTGAGTATTGAAGGATATCCCGTTACTATTGTGGATACGGGTGGACTTGAGACGAAAGCGGGTTCGGATATTGAAGCGAATGTGCAGGAACAATCGGAGGCAGCGATTTCAGGTTCAGATGTCATTATTTTTGTAGTGGATGTGCGTGAAGAACTGACCGCTGAAGATTTTCATGCGGCAACTTTGCTGCGAAAATCTAAGAAGACTGTGATTTTGGTGGCAAACAAATGTGACAACGCAAAATTTGAAGAGCTTCGTTACAATATGTTTGAATTGGGATTTGGTGAGCCGGTTGCTTTGACTGCCCTACATTCCTTTGGGGTGGATGAACTAGAAAGCCGGGTGGCTGAAGAGCTTAAAAAACTGGGATTTGAACAAGGTCAAGTGGAAGCTATTGATGACAAACGTATAAAAATTGCCTTTTTGGGACGGCCAAACGTGGGAAAATCCACGATTGTGAACGCGCTGTTTGGAAAGAAAATGGTGGTGGTTTCTGAAATTGCGGGGACGACTCGTGATTCCACCTCGATTCCTTTTGAATATAAGGATACGCCGTTTACTTTGATTGATACGGCCGGAATTCGACGACGTGGAAAAGTGGAACCGGGTCTGGAAAAGTACAGCATCATTCGTTCCATGCAATCGGTGGAACAGGCGGATATTTGTGTGCTTTTGATTGACGCGACGGAGGGAGTGACCAAACAAGACTGCCACGTGAGCGAATACATTTTGGAACAAAGAAAGGGACTTATTTTGGTGGTGAATAAGATGGATATGTATGAAGGGAAGGAACGTGAAGACCGCGAACACATGCTGGTGCACGATTTGCAAAATACCATGGCGTACCTTCCTTGGGCGCCGGTTATTTTTGGATCCGGTTTGGAACGACGAAATATTTTCCCCGTTCTGGATTTGGCTATTCAAATCACGGAAGAGCGAAACAAAATTATACCTGCTCAAGATCTACGTGTGTGGCTCAGCTATGCGCTTAAAAAGCATCCACCTCGAGGAAGCCGTGGGAAGCACCGTTTCAATGTGCACACGGTAGAACAAGTGGATATTTTGCCTCCGACCTTTGTGTTTTACTGTGACTGGCCCGAGATCATGCACTTTTCGTACGGACGATTTTTGGAAAATGAACTCCGTTCTCAATTTGGATTTACGGGGACCAGTATTCGTACGCTCTTCCGCAAGCCGGGTGAACGCGGACCTAAGCACAAACGAAAAGGAGCGCTCGATGCCGAGAAACCTGAAGAGTTCACGATTGTGGACGAGGAAGAGGATTTACTCTCAGAGTAAGTCGTTGAGTATTTTCACCCAGCTTTGGCGGATTTCCGCTCGGCGATCTTGGTCGTGAAATTTGAGCATGTGCTCGTTGATCACGGTGCCGCTGCGGTCTTTGAGACTGTAGAATTTATCTTTGGCGCGACGCATTTGTTTATCGCGGGCCTTGGCTTCCAAGGTGTCTTTGCCCAAGAGTTTTTCGAGGAAGCTTTTGAGTTTGAGTTGAAATGGTGAGGCTTTGCGGAAGAAACGACGGTGTGGGGTTACGGTTTTAAAATATTCATCGAGCCAAGGGCGGTTCTCTTCTAAGATTTTTTCGTACTCAGCGTAGGAGCCGGCGATGGGTTCCAGGGTTTTGAGCCAGTAGGCGAGGTATATGTCGTAGGGTTCCTGCGCGAGTTTCTTGAAATCGGTGGCTTCTTCGGAAAGGTAGAAGCTCAGGCAGAAGCGGCCTTCGGTTTTATTGCCGTGGCGGCGAACTCCAAAGAGGCTGGTGAGCACGGTGAGGCAGAGTCGAGCCAGGAAGAGGCGATTCTTTTCGGTGACTACGAGCAGATCGATGTCGCTGCCTTCGTCGACGGCGTAGATGGGCAAGCTGTTGCAGACGCAGACGAGTTTTACAAAAGGACAGATGGAAAAGAGCCACTGGTAACGACGAACTTTCTTCCAGAGTTTGCGGGCGCGCTGCACTTTTTCGAAGAATTTTTGGTGTGCATCGGGGTCGTTGGAAAGACTGTAGTAGCCTTCCGTGAGTCTGATGAGCGGGCTTTCCTTTAAGTAAATACTGATCTTTTCTTCGTCGGGCTCCGCAAAAAACAAATGTTCGCTGAGTTCACTGCGGGTGAGGGGAACTTCAAAGAGTTCAAAGTACGCAAGGGTGGAGAGCACCGCTTGCTTCATGTTCATGTTTTTTGGAAAACCATCGCTCATTTGCCTTAGTGAAGGACTTATCCTACCATGAGATTACTATGGCTCAAAAGAAGATAGAAGCGCTACTTAAAAAATTGCCGTCCACGCCCGGGGTTTATAAAATGAAGGACAGCGAAGGGCGGATTTTGTATGTAGGGAAGGCAAAAAATCTTAATAATCGAGTGCGCTCGTATTTTAGAAAAACGGTGAAGGCCGTGCGTACGGAAAAGATGCTGGAGCACGTGGAAGATTTGGAATGGATTGAAGTGGGCAGTGATTTGGAAGCGCTGATGCTGGAAACGAATTTGATTAAGGAATTCCTGCCCAAGTACAACGTTTTAATGAAAGACGATAAGAATTTTGTGTATATAAAAATCACGAAGAACGAGGACTATCCACGGATTGAAATTGTGCGAAAGGTGTTTAAGGACGGCGCGCGGTACTTTGGGCCCAAGACGGCGGCGCACACGGTGAAAAAAACCTTGGGACTTTTGCAGAAACTCTTTATGTACCGCAGTTGCGACTTGGACATTGACTGGAACGACGGCGCGGCGAAGGTGACTCGAAAAACCATTGCGTACCCTTGTCTCGACTACCACATTAAGCGTTGCGCCGCGCCTTGCATCGGCAAAATTTCACCGGAAGATTACGGGCGTTCCATTGAACGGATTGAACTTTTTTTGGAAGGAAAATCCGGCGAAATCGAGGCGTCGCTAGAAGCTCAGATGAACGCCAGTGTGGCGAAAAAAGAATTCGAAAAAGCCGCTCTGGTGCGCGACAAATTGCTTTCTTTGCGTCAGCTCTTTGACAGTAAGCAAATTGTGACCTCGCCGGATCTGGAGAATATGGATATTTTGGGCTTTGTGCTCGAGGGTGGCAAAGCGTATTTGAATCTGTTTATGCTGCGGAATGGAAAGTTGATTGATCAGGAAAATTTCATTGCGGATGCGGGTGGGTACGAAGCCGGTGAAGAGGATCAGGCACAGGAAGTGGTGGAGGCGTTTTTGTATCAATATTATGAAAAGGCCACGCAAATTCCCCCGCAGATTTTGATACCCGTGGAATTTGAAGAAGCGGATTTTTTTATGGAATGGGCCGGTAATCAGGCTGGTCGCCGTGTGAAATTGATTACGCCGGAACGAGGTAAGAAGCACAAACTCGTCGAACTCGCGGAAAAAAATGCCCGTAGTTTCCATAAACAAAATAAGGCGCGTTGGGAGAGAATGGCGCCTT
>CAYHHJ010000068.1:0-5697 GCA_964356405.1 uncultured Candidatus Peribacteria bacterium
TTCGAACCCCCAACCCTCGGTTCCGAAGACCGATGCTCTATCCAGTTGAGCTATGGGTGCGTGCTTGGGACAGTGTAAGGAAAAGTCCGCCTTAAATAAAGGGGAAGTTCGTGTAGACTAAAAATATGGATTTTATAGATTTCTTTTTGAATCTCGACACGCACTTGGCTAGCCTGGTGGATCAGATGGGTTCGTGGTCCTATGCCATTCTTTTTGGAGTGGTTTTTTGCGAAACTGGTTTGGTGTTTACGCCCTTTTTACCGGGAGATTCTTTGATTTTTGTGGCCTCCACGCTGGCGGCTCAGGATATAATGGATATTAAAGTCTTGTGGCCGGCGTTCATGGTTGCTGCGATCACTGGCGACAGTGTGAACTACTTTGTGGGCAGCCGACTTGGGAAAAGACTGAGTAGCGGCAAAAAGACTTTGATTAAAAAGGATTATTTGCAAAAGACCGAGGCTTTTTATGAGAAATATGGCAAGAAAACGATTGTACTTGCGCGGTTCATTCCCATAGTGCGTACTTTTGCTCCTTTTGTGGCGGGAATGGCCAATATGAACTACAAGGTTTTTTCAGCCTATAATGTTTTTGGAGCTTTCCTGTGGGTGACTTTGTTTAGCTGCGCAGGCTACTTTTTTGGTGGACTCACTTGGGTACAAGAAAATCTGCACTACCTTATATTGCTCATCATTGTACTTTCTATGCTGCCGCCGCTTTGGGAGTATGTGAAGAGTAGAAGGAACTAATAAGACAAAGAAAAAGGGCCGCGTGAGCGGCCCTTTTTAGTATCTAGTTATTACTTAGCACGGCGTTCTTGCCACTCGGTCCACCATACGAGCATTGGGCTCGCGATGAAGATGGAAGAGTAGGTTCCGGCCGTGATACCAATGATCAAAGCGAGTACGAACCAACGGATGCTTTCGGCTCCGAAGATGAAGAGCGCGGTGATGGTGATCAAGGTACAAACGGAAGTGTTGATGGAACGAGCCATGGTTTGGTTGAGGGCCTTGTTTGCGGTGTCAGCCAGAGTCTCGCCACTTTCACGGAAGCGGAGGTTCTCACGAATACGATCGAACACCACAATGGTGTCGTGAACGGAGAATCCCATAACGGTGAGCAGCGCGGTGATGAACAGCGCGTCGATCTCAACGTCCAGGAAGTGGCCGAGCAGCACGAATACTCCAATCACAATGATCACGTCGTGGAGCAAGGCTGCGATGGCGGAAATACCGAACTTCCATGCGCTGATTTCTTTGGTTACCTTGCGGAATGCAAAGGCGATGTAGAGCACGATCATTACGGAAGTCAGTACCAAGGCGACGGCTGCCTTATTCTTCAAGGTTGCTCCAATGGTAGGTCCAACGGTTGTGAAGCGGATCTCTTCGAAGGCATCCTGACCTTCAGACAGTTTAGTGATGAGGGCGGTATGATTTTCTTCAGAAATATGTTTGATGCGGATCAGCATGGTGCCTTGATCGGTGGAAACCACTTGAGCGGTTCCAAAATCGGCAGCGAGGCTGGTTTCAACGTCGGCAATGTCCTGTACCACTTCTTCAGTGGTGGTGGTTTCGTTCATGCGAACTTCCATCATGGTTCCTCCTGTGAAGTCGAGACCGTAGTTGATTGGGAAGATGAGCAGGGCAACGATGGCAACGAGTGCGAGGCCTCCAGAAACGCCAGCCCAGAGCTTGGTGTTTTGAATGATAGGCAGCATCTTAGCGCGAGCCACACGAGGCTTGCCCCAGAGGCTGAGTTTTTCAGCGAGCATTTTGTTGGAAGCGGCGGCGGTGAGCAGCGTGCGGGTCAGCATGATGGCGCTGAACATGGAGAGCAGAATTCCGAGCGCAAGGTTGAGGGCGAATCCACGGATGATAGAAGATCCAAAGTAGAACAGAATGATACAAGTAATAAGTGAAGAGAAGTTTGAATCACGGATGGAATCCCAGGCTCGTTTGAATCCTTCTTCAATGGCTTGAGTCAGGTGACGTCCATGGCCAAGTTCTTCCTTCATACGTTCGAAGATCAGCACATTGGCGTCCACGGCCATACCAATAGAAAGGATCACTCCGGCGATACCCGCGAGGGTGAGGGTGATCTTGGTGGAAAGCACCATGGTCAGGAAGAAGAGTACGAAACACGCCACCATGAAGGCAACGAATTTCTCTCCGCTGGAATCCCGACTCTTAAGAATGATATGAACGATCACTCCAAATACCACGAGTGAAATGAGCAGGGCCACCGCGGTTGGAAGAGCCGTCTTAATGATGAAGATGAGGAGCAAGGAGTATACCGCGAGTGCCACGGTTGCGATGAGACCTGGGAGACGGTAGTAGAGGATCATGAACAAAGCGAGGAGGATGACTCCGATCATTCCTCCAAAGAGGCTTTGGTCGAGAGCTTCCTGACCGAGCGTTGCACTGATGTTGTACTGACCCACGAGTTCCACAGGGGCGGGAATCGCTCCGGTGTTCAGATCACGGGCGAGGTCTTGTGCTTCTTCAAAGGTGAAGCTTCCGCTGATTTGAGCCTGACCTCCGGAAATCTTTTCATTCACGTTTGGTGCAGAAATGAGGTTACCTCCTACAAAGATTGCGATGCGTTTTCCTACGTTGTCCTCGGTGAGTTTTTCAAAGAGGGCAGCTCCTTCGTCGGTGAAGGTGATGCTCACGTAAGGTTGGTAGGCTTGGTTAACCTGTACTTCTGCTCGTTCGAATTGTTCTCCGGTGAGAACCGCTTCGTCGGCCCAAGGGCTGGGTGCCGTGCTGAAGGTGATTTTAGTGAAGGCAACCTTTTCGATTTCAATGGTCTTTGTGCTGGCTTCTTGTTTAGCGTAAACCTGGATGAGGTGGTATCCGAACTCGGTTTCAACCACTTCAGAAACGCCATCCACTGGGAGGGCAAAGGCCGCGGTTTCAAAATCTTCGGTCATGGCTCCGCGTCCAAAAGCTCCCAAATCTCCCCCATTTTCTTTTCCGCTTGAGTCATCCGTGTATTCTTTAGCGAGGTCTTCAAAAATGCCGCCTTCATTTATTTTAGTTTGAACTTCTTGGATGCGAACGAGTGCTTCTTCCTTGGTTCGAGTGATCTCGGTGCCGGCACGTTCTGAACCTGAGTAAGCCACTAAGATGTGGCGAGCGCTGACTTCTTCAGGTACGTCTTCCGTTTCTTCATCTAATTTGCGGTCGGTGACTTGAACCACGGTCATTCCTTTGCTTTGTACAGCGGTTCCTTCGGCTCCAATGGTGTAGCCTTCATCGTTTTCAAAAGGTCCAACCACGGTTCCTACTTCCTTATCCTTAATAGCTTCTGAAAGTGAACTGCTCAGGCTGCTCACGTCGGTGAGTTCCACGGTTTCGTAAATCACGTTTTCTTTAGATTCCTTCTTAGCGGCTTCCGCCAAGGTGTCGAAATCTTCCCCTCCGCTCAAAGAGGTTTCAAAAGCCTTAGATGCTTCGTTAGCCCACGCCACCTGTTCGTCGTCTTGTGGATTTGGGTTTTCTTCACGGAATTCCAATTGAATGGTCTTACCCACGGTGTTCTTTGCTTCGTCCAAGTCGGTGATTCCGGCGAGTTCCACAATCACGTGGTAAGCGCTTCCAATGTTGGAAACGTAGATGCTGGGTTCAGAAACTCCCAAGCCATCCACACGTCGGCGGATCACTTCCTTAACCCCTTCCACGATTTGGCTCTGGTCGGCTTCTGCTACCTGGCTCAGATCAATGGAATAGTCGAGCTGAGTACCTCCTTTGAGGTCGAGCCCGAGTTTGAGGTCGGTAGTCTGGTCGATGTAACCGAGCACACCCGCGAATACTATAATGAGCAAAACTTTGCCCGCGACGAATCTTTTAAAAGAAAACATGGAATCTTGGCTTAGGGATTAGAATAAATGAGATCGCAGAGATTATACGAGCAAATAGCTTTAAAACAAGCCATCCGTCACCTGTTTTATTGGCAGAAGTGGCATAGTGTGTTATTGATAGCTTACGCTTACTCTCGCCCCGTGGACGTATTCTTCACTCTCCTGGTTAAACTCCTACCGCTCTACTTGATCATGGCATTGGGTTACGTGGCGGTGAAAGTCTTGAAAGTGGAACGGACGAGCATTGCCCGCCTTTTGATCTATATGGTTGCACCGGCGGTGGTATTTTATGGAGTTTCGCAAACACCCATCTCCTTGGCCACGCTGTCCTTGCCGTTTTTGTTTTTCTTTTTATGCTGTTCACTCGGTTTGATTTTTTGGGTGGTGGGAGGCTGGGTCTGGGGAAAGGAATCCACCAAAAACCTGCTGGCGTATGCAGCCGGGGATGGAAACACAGGTTACTTTGGTTTGCCGGTGGCCTTGATACTGTTTGATGAAAAGGTGCTGGGTCTGGTGGTGCTTTCCATGTTGGGGTTCATTTTGTTCGAGAATAGCCTGGGATTTTTTATGATGGCTCGTGGGAATTACTCCCTGCGAGACAGTTTGGTGCGTATGAGTCGCTTGCCGGCGGTGTATGCCTTTTTGGCAGGAGTGAGTGTGGCGGCACTGGGTTGGGGTTTCCCTCAGCCGGTGGTGGACTTTTTCCAATACTTCAAAGCCTCGTACTCGCTTTTGGGCATGATGGTGATTGGGATGGGCCTCGCCACGGCTACGCGCAGTTCGGTGGATGGCAAGTTTATTGGCCTCGCGTTTTTTGCAAAATTCATCATCTGGCCCGCGATAGTGTTTGGCCTGATTTGGCTAGATAAGGCTTATTTCAATTTTTACACTACGGATATTCACCACGTGATGATTTTGATGTCGATTGTTCCGTTGGCGGCCAATACCGTTACCTTTGCAACCGAACTCAAGGTGCATCCCGAAAAAGCCGCGGTGGCGGTTTCACTCAGCACGGTGTTTGCGCTGGTGTACATTCCGGTGATTGTGGTGTTCTTTTTGAGCTAGGGTTGAAATGCAGCAAGCCGCTGTTAGCTGATGTTTTTTAATTTTTCCAACGCTCTATTAATCAGTTGCTCTGTCTCATCGATTTCCTCCCAAGTAGTTTTGTTATCGACATCTTTTGCACGTCGACGAGCAACAATGCTCTTTGCATCTTGCATGAGCTGCTTGTCACCACAAATGTTTGCAACTAACTTAATATTGCTCAAAGCCCCTTGAAACCAGTTACCTCTAAATTTGTGCCTAAAATATGCAGGATTGCCTCTCACAAACTCTTTGGGCAGCTCATCAGACCAACTGATTAAATCCTCAAGGTTTGTTTTGACTTCTGATAGCTCTTCGGCATCTGTTTCCGCTCTTTCCATAGAAGAAAAATTAAATTTTTTTGGCTAACTCGTTTCTAGACGAAATGTTTTCGTGTTAGCAGCAAGTGTTTGTAGTATAGGCGAACTTAGTGGGAGGAGAAATAGGAATGAATTGGGAGGAATATTCGATCTTTGGTATAATCTTTATGTTAAAGCTTTCGACCGTGGTTTATAAGCCACAACTTGGCGGAGAGCTTTTTCACTATTATGTTGTGTGAAAATTTGAACCTGCAAAGTCACTCTCAAGAGTTAAATTTAATCTGCAAAACATACGCCCGTGCGTACTTTACGGCTCTAGAATTGCGATTCCTCCGTCTGGGCCCTGGATGTGGCAAGATTCATCCACTTCAGGATAGGTGTATATATCGTAAACAGAGTAAACGTTTCCATTCACTTCAAATGTATCTCCTTTTT
>CAYHHJ010000069.1:0-5684 GCA_964356405.1 uncultured Candidatus Peribacteria bacterium
GACCCCTAGCGAGAAGCGTGCGCCGGAGTTCCAACTACAATCGCGCGCAGGTTCCCGAGACACAACCCCATACCACCCGGCCCAAGCAAGGCCGCCGTTTTGATCATTTTTATCCCCTCGCCTCAAGTCTGGTGTGTCCAGCCACGAGAGGGCTTGAGTTTCTCGAATCAGGCCAGCCTGAGCTAACTTTTCTGATTCTGCTCTACTCGCTAGTTTAACCCTAGGATGGATTTTTTTGGCAGCATCTACCGCATTTCCACGGCAATTCCGTTCTTTAGGAGTCTTGGATTGGCCTACTTCATCATAAGCCAATGAGGACATTGGAATGCCTTTGAAGTCTTCCAGTGGGACATTTTGGGCGGCTTCGGTCCATTTGATTTCTCCATCCGCTTCCATGGTAACGGTGGGCTTGCCTCCACGTGCTATCAAGTCACCAAGGATGACGATGGCTTCTTTGTCGGCGGCTAAACTGGCTTCGATGGTTTCCCAGGAAATACCGTGGGCCAGCAGACCGGCAGTTTCGTCAAAGATGCTTTTGAGTGCCGCGAGGGTTTGCAGTTCTTCTGGAGAGAATTTTGGGCCTGTCAGAGTGTTTATTCTTCCTGTTATTTGTTCTCGGAAAAAGTCGACTACTTCTGCCGGTAATTGTTCTACCTTAGTGCCCGGCGTGCCTAGGAGGGTTTCTGCCGTTTGGAGGGATTCAAGAGTTGGAGTGACGGGCATATTTTTAGAGTTGATTTCGTATTCTATACCTTTATGCCTTTTTGTCAATCAGCTTCAGGAGTTCCGGCACCAATTCTGCTTCCGGCACATTCGCTTTGTAGAGTTCGCCTTTGTAGTAGAGCGCGCCGGCGTGTTTGCCGCCCGCAATGGCGAAGTCGGATTCTTTGGCTTCGCCCACCGAGTTCACCACGCAGCCCATTACGGCGATGCGCACGGGTTTTTTGAGATGCTTGGTTGCGGCTTCCACTTCCTTCACCATTTTCTCCAAATCCACTTCGATGCGGCCGCAGGTGGGGCAGGCTATGATGTCCGGTTCTTTTTCGTAGATGCCGAGCGCTTTCAAAATGCTTTTGCACACTTCCACTTCGTTTTGGATGGAGTCGGTGATGGACGCGCGGATGGTGTCGCCGATGCCTTGCATGAGCAGCGTTCCGATGCCGAGGGCGTTTTTTACGGCGCCGGGAATTAGCATGCCGGCGTGCGTGACACCGAGGTGCAGCGGTACATCGTTGCCGGCGGCCGCGAAGCGTTGGTAGGCCTCCACCATCACGGGCACGCGTTCGCTTTTTATGGAAACCACAAAATTGCTGAATCCCAGATCTTCTACAAATTTCACCCAGCGCAGAGCGGATTCGGCGAGGGCTTCCGCCGTGGGGGCGCCGTGTTTTTGCCACAGGTCTTTTTCCAGGGAACCGGCGTTCACGCCAATACGTATGGCGGCTCCTTTTTTGGCCGCGAGCGTGATGACTTTTTCGAGATAGGATTTATCAAAAAAGTTGCCGGGGTTGATCCGGATTTTGTCCGCGCCGTAGTCGAGCGCAGCGATGGCGAGGCGCGGGTCAAAATGAATGTCCGCCACAATGGGCACCGTGACTTTTTCTTTGATGAGCGGAATGGATTTGGCGGCATCAAAAGTCGGCACGGCGATGCGCACAATGTCGCAGCCCATTTCTTGCACCGCGAGAATTTCCTTAATCACACCCTCTGCATCCTCGGTTTTCCCCATGGTCATGGTTTGGATGGCCACCGGATGATCGGAGCCAACTTTAACCGAGCCAATGGTGCAGGTTCGAGTTTTGCGTCGTTCAATAGTCATCGGAACTTGGTATTATTTGGGTTCTCCACCAAGCAACTTGAGTCCTGTCAGGTGGGTGATGTTTTTAACTGTTTCTCGTGCTTTTTCGATAGTGGTGTCGCGCAGTAGTAAGACCTTTTTTTCTCCGTTCACGGCATAAGTGCAGTACATTTTAGTGGGCCCATGGCTTCTTGCTACTTTTCCATCGTATTGTATTCCGAGGTGCAAGCTCTGGAAGTCGCTAGCTTTATAATGGCGCGTGAGAGACCAGGGTTTACCTTTCATGGTCAGAAAGGTTTTGTCCACGTTGAAGACTACAATATGCACTTTCAGAATTATTATGTATACCAAATAGAAGGCGCCGGAACTCATAATGAGTGCCAATATAATTCCACCTAAGTATTTTTCTTGAATCGCGAATGCGAGACCTAGGACAGCGAGAAACAAGAAGCCGGCACCAAAGGCTACAAAGACAAATTCAGTCGGTTTTGCATCCGAGTAATAATACGTGGCAGAATCTTCGATGCTTCGGCCACGCACTGCGGCCACGGACAAGAGTGCCGCCACTACCAGGAAAGCCAATGCTATAAAATTTCCGCCGGGGAAAGCGTATTCGGCTGAAACGGCTAACTCCCTCAAGAAAGTACCCGCGGCTACAAGGGCAAAAGCAATGGGGGCAGCCCAGTCACCGGGAATGTGAATTTGTTTCATAGCGCACAGGATAAAGGGAAAGGTCTGGAATCTCAATACCTGGTCTGTTAAATTGATCTCATCCTTACCACGCCTATGAAAAAACCACTTATTGCTGGACTGCTACTTCTTGTTGCAGTCGGTGCCGGTCTTTCTTTTAAATATTTGAACGGAGAAAGCCTGCAAGGCAGCTTCCCTCCAAGCTCCAGTCTTAGCATGAGCTTGCGTAGCTCGCCCGTAAGCAGCTCTGCTGTGGCAGGAACGGACGACCATGAGTTCACTGGACTCACTTTAGACTGCACCATCAGTACGGGTTGCACGATCACTGATTTGACCCTTCAAGGTTTCTTGGATGACGAAGGGGATAATAATGACTGGGACACCAGCTACGACAGCGCGGATCACAGCTCACATCTGTCAGATGCCGTTGCAAGTGTTTGGTTGGTAGACGACAGCGGTGCGGTGGTAAGCGACGTTGAATCAGTCAGTTCTTCTAGTTACCAGGTACTATTTGGCGGCTTGAATTTGACCATGGCGAACGGAGATTCGATGGATCTGATCGTGGTGGGAGACATTTCAAGCAACGTGTATTGGGGAGGTGACGCAGAGGGAATTGCTTTTGGCGTTAATGCCAGCACGGATCTCGTTGCCGAAGATGGGGATGGAAACAGTGTGGTTCCATCCGGAACCGTGAATGCCGGCACGCCAGTGGTTTATACGAGTACTTTGCCAAACGGATCACTAACGGCAAGTGTGGATAGTTCGACTCCTGCTGCTGCCACAGTGACTAATGGTACTGCCGATCAACTTGCTTCCATCTTCAGATTTAACTCAACGAATGAGGCTTTCTTGATCACTAAGCTTTCTATCAATAACAGCCAAACGGGCGTTAGGCTGGCAAATTTGGGAGACAATGACAACAACGTGCATACGATTACGCTTGAATATGAAGATGAGGATGGAACGATCCAAACAGACAGTGCGGCTCTTGTTAGTGGTACTGCCCAGTTCAGTGGATTAACGATGTTTGTTCCGGCCGATGACTCAGCGCTACTATCTGTAAATGTGGATATAAACAGCACTGCAGACGGTGCCACCGTGGGAGAAAAGATAAAGTTGAACCTGGCCTTTAATAACTTTACAGCTCTGGGCATAACTTCTGGGGCCACACTTAATGGAGCGGCTTTGGACGCCAGCGTAGCAAGCACTGCCGATCTGGATTTCGGACGAATTACCTACAAGGCAGGATCTGGAATTTTTGCTATTGATGGAGCTCAAAACTTAAGCAGCAAAACTCCTGGTAGCTCAGCCTCGCTCACTATTGATAACGATGCCGGCGACAATGCCAATAAACTTCCTGCAGGCGCAATTATTTGTATGGACGATAACAATAACGGCATTTGCGCCCTCGAAGATATTTATATTGTGACTTCCTGGCCATCTACTAAGGCAGGTACCGAAGACATCGTGAGCGTTATAATGATTGATGATGCGGGCGATGGCACCTACGATGCCCATGATGACGTGCTTTATGCTTTACCTGGCACTGGATTCTTGAGCGGGGTGAAAGCTATAACTGTGAACTAGTCTGCTTGTCCTTGACTTCAACCTTAAAACCTCCTAGAATGCGCGAGCCTCTTAGGAGGTTTTATTTTACTAGCCTTACAGGTATAAGTAAGCAACTCCGCA
Source organism: uncultured Candidatus Peribacteria bacterium (assembly GCA_964356405.1). Taxonomy (GTDB): domain Bacteria; phylum Patescibacteriota; class Gracilibacteria; order UBA1369; family 2-02-FULL-48-14; genus 2-02-FULL-48-14. The sequence goes on from CAYHHJ010000069.1 coordinate 4,178, forward strand.
AGAACGAAGAAATTAGGGCCTTAACGGTTCGTTTGATTTCTGAGGAAGAAGGCGGGCCATCCGGCATCATGGGCATTGAAAAAGCCCGTGCCTTAGCCAAGGAGATGGGTGTGGACCTTGTTGAAGTGTCCCCAACCGTTCATCCTCCGGTCTGCCGTCTGATGGACTTTGGAAAGTACTTGTACAGGCAACGGAAGCAAGAACAGAAGCACAATGCCTCACAAAAGAGCCGCGAAGTGAAAGGGATTCGTCTCTCACTCCGCACTGGAGATCACGACATTGAAGTTAAGCTCAACCAAGCCAAGCGCTTCCTGAAAGATGGTAACTCACTCAAATTCACCTTGATTTTTAGGGGGAGAGAGGTTACACATTATGACCTAGCGCTTGAAAAAATGGTCAAGATACGCGAATCCCTCAAGGAAGTAGCCAAGATTGACCAGGAGCCTAAAAAACAGGGATACAACCTGATTATGATTCTTTCACCCCTCAAATAATGGGACGCATGGGAAAAGTCGGTAAGCAAAAAACGCACTCTGGTGCGAAAAAGCGTACAGATATAACTGGAACCGGTAAGGTTCGTATGGAGAAAGCTGCTCACAGACACCGTCTGTCACAGAAATCCTCTCGCCAAAAGAATTTGGGAGGTGGAAAGACTGCGATTCACAAGACTGACGAGAAGCGATTGAACGCGATGTTGCACCTTTAATTCATTTATTTCGCTGGCCCAAGGCAGTTTGCCCCGCCTACGGCCGCATTTTTAACCCTTTAGTCCTATGACCCGCGTCAAACGTGGTACGGTTACCCGCCGTCGTCACAACAAAATTTTGAAAGCGGCCAAAGGATATCGTGGTAGCTCTAGCCGTCTCTTCACACATGCGAAGCGACGAGTTATGAAAGCGGGCATGCATGCGTATTCGCACCGTCGACGGAAGAAACGAGATTTCCGACGTCTATGGATTGCGCGTCTCAGTGCAGCCGCTCGAGCACACGGTATTTCTTACAGCCAGTTCATGTACAAGCTATCTCTTAAGCAAATTGCGCTCGACCGCAAAGTGCTCAGCGAAATGGCTATCCACGAACCTGCAGTCTTTACAAAGATTGTAGAAGAAGCAAAGAAGTAAATTTCTTTCAACTTTCAAAAAAGCCCTGCTGCAAAGCGGGGCTTTTTAGTTATTAAACCGCAGCTTTTGCGGCTGCAATGGCCTCTCTTTGTGTACTCACAAACTCGTGTATTCTTTCTTCATAAAAACTTCGGTCTAAAAGTCCGTCTCGTGACAACACGAGATTGAGCACATACGCCCCCATCTCCACAAACTGCCCCATATAACCTTCGGCATTGGGGCCACCTTCAAATCCAGTACGAATAGACCTCTCCAAGCGTTCCATGTAGGGTTTAATCAGATCTGGTGATTCTATAAAAAACCTAGATTCCTCTGCGGGGATAAGACCTAGCTCACTTTGCTCTAGAAAAATTTGCGTGAAGTAAGGCCATACCGAAGCAAACATG
>CAYHHJ010000070.1:0-5634 GCA_964356405.1 uncultured Candidatus Peribacteria bacterium
AATTCAACCTTAGCTCCAGCAGCTTCCAAAGCTTTCTTAGCTTCGTTAGCCTTATCAGTTGGAGCGTTTTCCATAACCATTCCATTAGCGTCCACAACGTCCTTAGCCTCCTTGAGACCAAGTCCAGTGAGTTCACGTACAGCCTTGATTACACCGATCTTTTGAGCACCGGCATCAACGAGTTTAACGTTGAATGAAGATTTTTCTTCAGCAGCAGGTGCGCCAGCGGCAGCACCTCCAGCAGCAGCCATAGCAACAGGAGCAGCGGAAATTCCGTACTCTTGTTCCATGAATTTAACTACGTTGTTGAGTTCAACAACATTGAGTTTTTCGAGAGCTTCGATGAGAGCTTTACCCTCCTTAGAGAGCTCTACTTTTACGTCGTCTGACATAAGTATAGTGAGTTAATTAATTTAAGCAGGTTTCTTTTCTGCGTAAGCTTGAAGCCCACGAGCGAAAGAAGAGAGAGGCGTTTGAATAGCGCCGTAGAAATTCTGAAGAGGAGCTCGCATGAGTCCAACCAATTTCGCAAGAAGTTCTTGCTTGCTTGGCATGTCTGCGATTTCTTTCATTTGAGCAATAGAAAGGACTTGTCCTTCCATAATTCCACCCAAAAGTTTAAGGACTTCAATATCCTTACCCATCTTCTTGATGATGCGGGGTCCAGCAATACCGTCCTCATAAGAGAAAGCGGCACCAATGGTTCCCGGTAACAGGTCATCTGGAAGTTCAAAGCCTTGTTCTTTAGCGGCGATTTTGAACAAAGTCTTTTTAGCGACTTTGAATTCAACACCAGCTTCTCGCATTTGCTTTCGCATAGCGGAAAGTTGGAACATGCTCATTCCGGCATATTGCCCGAATGCCACGCTCTTTGCGCGTCCGAATTTGTCCTTGAGCTCGATCAGAGTGACTTCTTTCTGTTGTCTAGTTGTAGGCATAGTTGCAAAACATTAGTTTGGCCCGAAGGCCTGATGGTTTGAAGCTGAGTACGACCGCTTTTGGCGGCACGAAGTACCGAAGGTACAAGTGACGCAAAAGCTCTCAACTTGCGTTGAGACGAACGTAGGACCTCACTGTGTTAACAGGTCAGCCTGCGGATCTCGGTAGGTCTTCTTCAGGTTGCCCTGATGCCCACTGTCTTCGAACGCAGGGGGATTCTATAAGGAAATAGCAGATTTGGCAAGAGCTATCTTTGTCTACAAACCAACTTGCTCAAAAAAAGGCTCTATGTAAAGATACTTGCGCACAAATAACCCCCTTTCCTCATGCTTACGCAAGACCTTTCCGCCCTCATCGACGAAAAGCATTTGTTAAAGCACGCGTTCTATCAAATGTGGGAAAAGGGAACATTGCCCATGGAAGTGATGCAAAAGTACGCTGAACAGTACTACCACCTGGAACGAAACTTTCCAAACTTCCTCAGCGCCATGCTCATGACCTGTGACGATGAAGGAATTCGCGCAAAAATCCTCGCAAATTTCAATGATGAAACCAACGGCAGCGGAAATCACCGTGAACTCTGGCTCAAATTTGGAGAAGCCATTGGAGCGAGCCGTGAAGACATGAAAAACTCTGAAATCTTACCTGAAACGGCTGAAGCAATCGCAACCTTCCAAAAGATCTGCGCTTCTTCTTACATCCAAGGCGCTGGTGCCCTCGCTGCGTACGAATCTCAGATGCCAGCCATTGCTGCTAAGAAAATTGAAGGACTGCTCAACCACTATGGGATGGAATCAGGGGATGCAACGGAATTCTTCCGTGTTCACGGAATCATGGACGTTACCCACTCACAAGTATGGTGGGACATGCTCGTAGGTCACGAAGAAGAAGTAGCTGAATCTGTAAAAGCCGGACGCGATGCCCTTTGGAACTTCCTCACCGGAGTCCTCAAGGCCTACATGCCTGAGGCACTCGAGATGGCTTGCTGATTGACAAAAAACTCAAAACATACGAAGCTTAGGTCTTTCCTAAGCTTTTATGCGTATTCGTAGAATGGATGACGGGCGACCTGAGGCACGTTCTGGTGCATCCCTGGATGCACCTTTATATTTCATTCAGCCTAGACCCGAAAACGAAGAACTTGAAGGTCCAGCGATTCTAGCACGACATCTCGTGACAGGACTTTTAGGTTTAACTCACCCCACGCGATCTCATGTCAAAAGGCCGAATGCCGAGGAGAATGACAGAAAACTTTCATTTTGGACGGATGCAAGCGGTGGTGCTCGAATCTACTCCCCTTATGAAATTCAAAATCGTGAAAACTTGCCTCGGCCAAAGCCTTTCGAAGCCAATCCTTTCGGCCATGTAAATAGAGTAACCGGAATCACTGAGCTCATTGATTATTGGGATAGACGCTTGATGCTTTGGGTGCAAGCACGCGATACAGATACTCCCGACAGTGTGAGCGTAAAAGTCCTTAGTTTCACCGCTGAGCAGCCACTTTTAATTGTTCATGCAGGCACTTTATTCGAAGCATTCCCTCACTTACAACAAGGGCCACGCAGTCAATTTGAGGCTAAAAGAATGAACGAAATACCTACTTTGGATCTAGGCTTTCCTGAGCTGGCTGATCTTTTACAGAAAACTGCAGCCGGCAGAATGGACCATGCTCACCTCCTTAAAACACCAGTTGCTCGCTCTCACGCTTAGTCCTATAGTCTGCTCATGACCGATCTGTATCACCATCTCACACTCTTTCTTAAGGAAGTGAAAAAGACGGGTGAAAAGCCTTTGCTCGTGATTTGTGGGCCCACGGCCAGTGGAAAAACGGCACTCAGCCTACGCATCGCGGAGGATTTTAATGGGGAGATTATTTCTGCCGATTCCGCGCAGGTTTATAGGAAAATGGATATCGGTTCAGATAAAGTTACGGTGGCCGGGCGTAAAAAAAACAAACATCATTAGGTGGACGTGCGCGACATCAACCAGATTTTCACTATGGCGAATTTTAAACGAGAAGCCACTCACGCCATCGGCGAAATTCTGCACAAAGGAAAGGTGCCGATTATTTGTGGGGGAACCGGGCTCTACATCAGCAGCGTGGTAGAGAATTATGATCTGCCCGTGGCGCCGCCCAACCAAAAAATTCGTGACGAACTGGAAGAGGAATTTAAGAAGCACGGCGCGGAAGGTCTCTATGATATGCTCTTGAATTTGGACCCGGTGAGTGCCAGCAAAATCCATCCAAACAATGTGCGTTATGTGGCCCGCGCTTTAGAGATTGTTTTGCAAACCAAAAAGCCTATCGAACGTGGGAAGGCTGAGCGCCTCTACAACGTTTTCAAAATGGCCGTCGACTGGCCTCGCGAAGTTTTGTACGACCGCATCAATAAACGGGCCGACGATCAAATTCAGCGCGGCCTTTTGAACGAACTCAAGACGCTTATCTCTGAAGGCTACTCGGAAAATGCACAGGCTTTTTCGGCCCTCGGTTACAAAGAATATTTTCCTTATTTGCGCGGCGAAAAATCCCTGGAAGACTGCAAAGAAGAGCTGCAAATGAACACGCGCAATTTCGCCAAACGCCAACTCACTTGGTTTCGTAAGGAAGAAGATATATATTGGATTTCCCCTGAAGAATTTTACCAGCTTACTCGGGACAGGACAAAGTCCTAGTCACGAGCTTTCCCTCTTCCACTATGCATCTAGAATTCACGAAACTCCTCGAAATTTCTGCAAAACTCCGTGGTGAAAACGGTTGTCCTTGGGATAAAAAACAAACCCTCGAAAGTCTGGCGCCTAAGGTTTTAGAAGAAGCGCAGGAACTGATGGAAGCCGTGCAAAAAAACGACCTCGAAAACATTGAAGAAGAACTCGGCGATGTGCTCTTCACCCTCATCATGTTGGCACAAATCGCCAAGGAAGAAGGCAAGTTCGACATGGGCACTGCCATGACCAAAGTGGGCGAAAAGTTCATCTCCCGTCATACCTGGGTTTTCGGCACCGACGCTGTGTCCACGCCCGAAGAAGCGGTGGAACAATGGAACAAAAATAAAGCCGCAGAAAAAGCTAAAAAGTCTAAATGAGTATACTTGGAAAAACATGGTCGCTTCGTTACGAACGAAAGCCGGACGAAACTTTATGGTCCGCGCTTTTAGAAGCCCGCAAGATTGAAGACACGGGTACATTTTTTTCGAGCGCCAGCCTCAGCGATTTGCACGATCCTTTCTTGTTTCCAGATATGCAAAAGGCCGTTGAGCGCTTGCAAAAAGCTATAAATGGGCACGAACGAATCATTGTGTACGGTGACTACGATGTGGACGGACTCAGTGGTGCCGCCTTGCTCATCCACACACTCCGCATGCTGGGCGCCGAAGTTTCCTACCGCATTCCGCACCGTCGCGAAGACGGCTACGGCCTTCACAAAAAATACGTGGAAGAACTCGCTGCACAAAACGTGGCGGTACTCATCACGGTGGATCTCGGAATTTCCTGCAAAGACGAAGTGGCGCTCGCGCAAGAAAACAAAATCGATGTCATCATTACGGATCACCACACCATTCCCGAAGTCTTGCCGAACGCCTTCGCGACCCTGCACCCCAAACTCGCCGCGACCTACCCCTACAAAGAACTCTCCGGCAGCGGCGTGGCTTTTAAACTCGCGTGCGCGCTGCTCATCAGCACGGACAACCAAGATTGGATTCCGTACCTCACTGACCTCGCCAGTCTCGGCACGGTGGCCGATTGTGTTCCACTCACCGGTGAAAACCGCGCCCTCGTTAAGCTCGGCCTCAGCCAAATGAAGACCACACGCTGGGCCGGCCTCCAGACTATTTTGGAACGCGCTGGTGCGTGGGACAAAGAACTCACTTCCTTTACTATTGGCTTTCAAATCGGCCCTCGGCTCAACGCCTCGGGCCGCCTGGAAAGTCCCTACTGGGGCCTCCAAGCCCTGCTCGCCAGTCCACAAGAAGCGCCTCAAAAATGCGAAAAACTCGAAGGCCTCAACCGCCTGCGCCAAGCCATGATGGGCCGCATCATTGAAGAAGCCGAAGCAGCGGTAAACTTGGACGATCCCGTGCTCATCGCCGCCGGCCCTTGGTCCAGTGGGGTAGTAGGTCTCGTGGCAGGACGCCTGCAAGAAAAATACGGAAAACCTGCCTTTGTTTTGGAAGATCGCGGCGGCACCTTGGTGGGAAGCGCCCGCAGTTTGCCTGGCTTCCATTGTGTGGACGCGCTCAAAACCGCCGCACCGCTCCTCGAAACCTTTGGTGGCCACGAACAAGCTGCCGGCTTCCATTTAAAAAAAGAAAACTACGAAGCCTTTAAAGTTGCCCTGCTCGCTCACGCCGCTGCCATCTTTAAAAAAACTCCGCTCGAGCGAAAACTCAAGATCGACTTCACTCTCACCGGCGCCGACCTAAATATAGAAAACTGTGAAAAAGTCAGCAAGTTTGCGCCCTTCGGTATTGGCAACGAAACGCCACTCTTCCTGCTTGAAGGGGTGGAAATTTTAAACATTCGCCCGGTGGGCAAGGAAGGAGTACACGTTAAGTTCGACGGAAAGGCCGCTGGAAAAATCTTCGAAGGTATCGGTTTCCAATTCGGCCCCCACGAAGCTGCCCTCCAAAAGGCCACCCGCCTCGTCGTTCACCTCGAAAAAAACGAGTGGATGGGCAAGGTTAGCTCGCAGCT
>CAYHHJ010000071.1:0-5524 GCA_964356405.1 uncultured Candidatus Peribacteria bacterium
CGTCATCTTCAGCCCAGAAAAACACGAAGCCCGACTCATCGACGTAGAAACCCGTATGAACTGGAGCGCTGGCCTCGGGGGCTTTCACCAAAGTTTCACTTTCTTCCGAGGAATCATGATGCAATTTTCCATCGGCAAAGCCTGGGGTATCCGTGAAAACTTCAGCCTCGGCAAAATCTACGATTACAAATTTGTCCCCGGCGAAATAAAAAGCCCCGTGCTAAACACCCTGCTCCGTGCGGGCTGGAACGTGCGCTTTGCTATATTTTAAAAAATGTGTTATATTATAGAGATTTATTTCTATAAAACACAAAGAAATATGCGTAAGTCTTATTTACACGTCGGCGCTATGGCGCTAGTTCTCGGCGGTTCTTTTTTGATGGCCGACCTACAAAATGCAGGCATCGTTCACCTCGCGGATGAGGATTCACAAAAGAGCGAGGACACGACTGATTATAAGGATACGGACTCTACCAGAGATTATGACTGGACGGAGGAAGAGGATAAGGAAGAAGAGGACACGACTGATTATAAGGATGCGGACTCTTCCAGCGAAGATGAATGGACGGAGGAAGAGGATAAGGAAGAATATGAAATCGACTACTCAGAATACGAGTATGACTACAAGAACATGGATTATGATAAAGATGAAGCCTACGACTACTTTGAAGAGACTTACGGAGACGAATACGATTACGAAGATCTCTTTGAAGATTTTGACTATGAAGAAGTTGAATACGTAACGGAAGAAATCGATTCCGAAGATATGGATGAGTACGTTAAACACTTTGAAGATGAGAACGCCAAAGACATGTACACCAAGGTATTCAACAACTTAGACGTACTCGACGAAAAGGCAGTGAAAATGCTGGAATACAGCACTGCCCTCTTTGAAGTCGTTGAAGACCTAGATGTAGAAAATTATGAAGGCCCTGAGTACGAAATTCTAAAGAATCTTTACGAAGATTCCTTTGTTCTCCTTTCCGAAGAATCCAGTGAAAACATGGTGAGTCTTTGGAAGGAAATCATCGCAGCAGTGGAATCTGGCGAAACCGACTTCAAGGCTTATGTTGAAAAGGTTGCAAACATCTTAAAAGAAAACGACGAAGATTTAGTAGAGGAAGGTGTTCAATACTACGACGTTAAGTTTGAAGAAGAATCTTGGTACTACGACGAAGTCATGGGTCTTAAGAACGAGGGTATTTTGACCGGATACAAGGACTCTGAGGGTGAACTGACTGGTTATTTTGCACCAGAAGCCACCATCACTTACGCTGAAATGCTCAAGCTCGCCCTGGAAGTTTCTCAACAAGGTGCCTCGACTGAAACTCCAACCGATACAAGCGCCATTGGTCAATGGTACGAAGGCTATGTGGCTCAAGCAGAAAGCTTAGATCTTTCTGTGCTAGGTGCCGATTGGAACGCGACCATCACTCGCCATGATGCTGTAGTACTCATCTCTGAAGTCCTCGGCCTCTACAAAAATGTAGACGCTTACAACGGTGAATTCCCAGACGTTTCCACAAGCGACCCTGACTCCATTCACTTTGCAGCTGTGTATGAATACGGTGTGTTCACTGGAGATGCCGATACCGGAAAGCTCCGTCCGGACGACACGATGAACCGTGCTGAAGCCGCAAAAGTTGTCTTCACTGCCATGGAAGCCCTGCTCAGCCAAAGCGCTGAATAGTTCACAACTAAACCTAAACTAGAGAAAAGCCCCGCCTTTCGGCGGGGCTTTTCTCTAGGGCTCTGAACTCCTCAATTAGTCCGCGTAGTATTCGTCGTAGGTACGAACTGAAATCGCAGCCACTTCAGCGCGAGTGATGTTGTTTCCTGGTTTGAAGTCGCCATCGTCGTACCCTTCCACAATGCCTTGATCGGCAGCGGTTTCTACGGCGTAGGCGTACCAGTCATTGCTATCCACATCGTCGAATTCATCCCAATCGCTATCCACATCGTATTCATCCACTCCGGCAATACGCATGGTGATGACGAGTGCCTCTGCACGGTTGATTTGATCGTTAGGACGGAAAGTGTCGTCGCTGTAACCTTCAATGAAGTCCTCATCCACTCCAAACGCCACGTATTCGTAGTACCAATCTCCGCTAGAAACGTCTGAGAAGTCTTCTCCAGACGCTCCGTCCACATCGTACCCGGCATTCAAGAGTGCCATTTTAAGGAACTCTGCACGTGTCGCATTGTTGCTAGGTCCAAAGGTATCGCTGTCGAGTCCATTAACTACCCCACGGCAGTAAAGCTCCGTGATGTAGTCCTCCGCCCAGTGTCCATAAATATCATCGAAGTTGGCTTCACAGTCGCTCTCCCCAACGGTGAGGGAAACGCTTTCGCTCACTTGAGCATCGTCGTCACTGTCTCGGTCAGAGCTGAACTCGCCGTATTCAGTTTCGTATCCGCTCAAGGTAACCTTGTATTCGTAGTTGCTTTCAGCGAGTGGGATCGCACATCCATATTGTCCACTTCCCAAATATTCACAGCTGGTTTCGTAGTCACCGGCCTTCACCGTAGCGCTTGAAACATTGTCACCATTTTCGTCCAAAACCGTGAGCTTGTATCCAAAGTCTAAGGAAACACTCTTTTCCCCATCCCCAGTGAGTTCACCCGTAGAAGTGTCTGCAGAAACGTATCCATCGCTAGAAACCGTGATGTCATAGCTGTTGTCCGCATTATCAATAGAAAGACTCAGCACGTAGTTCCCAGCTCCACTGTTCGTAAAGGCGTGAATGGCGTTGGAAGTTCCGCTGTTCACATCAAAGTCGCCTTCACCCAAACTTGTCATCGCATCACCGTCTTCGTTAGTAACATTTATAGTAAGGTCTGCCTCAGTAGCAGGTCCGCTGCTTGAATCGAGCTCAAGGGTTCCCGTGTTGGTGTCATCCGTAGTCATAGCTCCGGTGCTGATACTTTCAGTATTATATCCAGAGACACTTGCAGAGATGCTGTAGGTATTATCCGCATTTTCAGTCGCAAGTTCGTAAGTATAGGTTCCGTCTCCATTGTTGGTGAAGTCGTAAACCGTGTTACTCGTTCCTCCAGAAACACTGAAGTCACTTTCAGAGATACTTGTTAAATCAGTACCGTCCGTTTCTTCTACCCTAAAGGTGAAGTAACCGGTAGGGTCGGTAGTTTCGTCAAGGACCAAGGTACCGGTGCTATTAACGCTGGTGGTCAAAGCTCCCGTGCTGATACCTTCTGCATCATAACCAGATACGCTTGCCGTTATGGTATAGGTGTTGTCGACGTTCTCAGTAGCCAGCTCAAAGTAATAGGTGCCATCCCCATTATTGGTGAAGTCATAAATTGTATTATCAGTTCCGGCAGAAACGCTGAAGTCACCCTCGGCAATGCTCGTTAGGTTAGTTCCATCGGTCTCTTCCACAGTAAGGGTGAAGTAACCAGTGGGGTCAGTAGTCACTGCTGTTTCAGTAAGACCCACAATAGTAGTTACTTGGGCGTCTGAATCCGAAGTACGTTCATCCTGTAGATCTTTAGTAGTGCTGTCGTAACCGCTCTTTGTAACCGTCACATCTGCAATAGAACCAGAAGATCCATCTTGTCCACTGCTCAAGGCGCAGTAGGCAGATGTTCCCGAGATAGTACAGGTGACAGCACCCACCACAACTGTATCTGGCGTTAAAACGCTTCCCGTTGCATTACTAATGGTAGTGATTTTGTGTGAGAACAAAAGTTCAATACTGAGAGCTTTTTGAGTAGTGCTAATCACACCGGAAGTGATCGAGTCGTCCACGTATCCTTTCTTACCAATCAAAATGTTATAATTTGAATCAGTCAGACCAGCATCCAAAGCAAGTTGATAAACCCCTGTTCCCATTTCGCGGAATCCTGCCACATCATTGGAAGTACCTCCACTTACAGTAAAGTCGCTCTCAAGAAGTGCTTCAATACCAGTTCCCAATTCTTGATCAACCGTGATCTCAACATTATAGGCACGCAGAGCAACCTGTCCCGCATCAGCCGGCGTAGTCACCGTGGCGCCACTGGCCACCGATAAACGCACCCAAAAAAGAGTTTGCCCGTTCACCGTGGTCTTCGTTCCGTCGTTATCCCACGCATCCGGTACATCGAAATCCCAAGTACCTTCTGCAGCGGTTTCAAAGTTATTAGTGTTGTCTGTGTAGCTGAGGTTGGTCCATGTGCTCGTCTCTCCATTGTAGTACTGCAAGGTGTAGTGATGACATGGAGTCGTAACACATAGCTTATTGCTATTTCCAGCCGTGGTGACGTCAAAATCAATCGTATCAAAAACGGTGTTGGATCCAATATAAAGCATGTCGGAGGAAGTATCGTCTGGCAGGTATACGTCGTCATCAGTGGTATCCGCGGCATCACTAGTCTGGGTATAGTTAATAACACCATCGTAGTAAACTCCATCTGGGTACGCATTCACGCCGGAGGTCTGTGCCACCAACCCTAGGGTGATAGCAAACGCAACATTGGCGCTAAAAATATAGGTCACAAATCCTATAAGTGTGATCAGCTTTTTCATATGGGCTGGTTAAATTAGTAATAGACTACTAGCTATAACGTAAGCTAGCAACGAAGTCTTACAACAAAAATGGAGCCGCAATCGGGGATTGAACCCGAGACCTCTGCCTTACCATGAAATTGGTCTATAGAATGTACCGCTCTTTTGGATTACTACAACTACTACCTGGAGCCAGTGGGTACTAAAAACCGAAGTCATTCTCAAACATCAAATATAAGATCTTGCCGGCTTCGGCGCGGGTAATAGAGACGCTGGGGTAGAAACAAATAAAGTCTGCACACGCACTGCCTTCAATAAATCCGAACCCGGTTCCCGCCTCCACCACCTCTGCATACCAGTCCCAGGGTTGCACATCCACATAGTTATCCACTCCGTCCAGAATACCGGCAGCTAGAATGGCATCATATTCATCTTGAAGGTCGGGCTTCAAATAAAGGTACACGCTCATGACCACCTTAAGAAATTCCGCACGGTTGATGTCTTGAGCCGGCAGAAAGGTTCCTTCAGGGTTTCCATTCATAAGGCTTAAGCCGTGGAGCTCGAAAACATAAGGAGCATACCAAGTATCCGCAGCCACATCGGGGAAAGGGTCCTCTGTAGGAACTTCGGGTACTCCGTCAACGATACGCCACAACAATGCCGCAGCCTCGGCTCGGTTCAAATTAGATTCCGGATCAAAAGTACCATCAGGATTTCCTTTAAAAATACCGGCCTCCGCAAGTGCAGTAATCTCCATTTCAGCCCAGTGCCCTGCCACATCTGAGAAGGTACTCGTCCCTATAGAGGGACCGCCCTCATCTTCACCGGAGGTAGATCCGGTACCCTCTTCCGTGGAAGTGGTGTCAGTCGCCAAGGGCTCCTCTTCCTCTTCCTCTTCCTCCGTAGAAGTCGTAGTATCGGTAGTCTCCGTCGTACTCACAGGAACAGAGGGGGAAGAGCTAGACTGACCTCCTATAGAATAAAAAGGCCCAGCCGTTGCGCTAACGTCCGAATAAG
>CAYHHJ010000072.1:0-2277 GCA_964356405.1 uncultured Candidatus Peribacteria bacterium
CCTGCCATCACCGGCAGCGAAGATGACATTGAGGAAACACCAGAATCCGGACCTGCACAAACTGCCCTCTTGGTGCTCAGCGCACTCGGAGCCGTGGCTTACATGCAAATGCGAAAACGCTCAGCGCGTCTTTCCTAGAACTTTTACACTTCCTCTGATAGAATCCCTGCAGCTGTAACTTACACCTGTGGAATTCGTCTATTTCCTGAAACAAACACTGAACATTTTGCTGGATCTGCTCACCATGCTGATCCTTCTTCGCGTGATCCTCAGCTGGTTTAGGCACGACGCCCACGGCCTCATGAATCTGCTCTACCAAGCCACCGAACCCATCCTCGCGCCCATTCGCCGTGCCATCCCCGCCTTTGGCGTCTACGACCTCTCTCCTCTCATCGCCCTTGTGCTTATTAAAATCGCACGCATCCTCATCAATACCTACCTATGATTCAAATCTACGACAGCCTCCGTGGACAAAAAGTCGAGCTCCAAAAAGAACCCGGCGACACCATTAAAATGTATGTCTGCGGACCCACCGTTTACGATTTTGCTCACCTCGGACATGGACGCAGCGCCGTTGCTTTTGACCTGGTCCGCCGCTTCCTGGAGTTCAGCGGTTACAACGTGATTTTCACCTTCAACACCACGGACATCGACGACAAAATGATCGACCGTGCCGCGAAAGAAAACATCACCGTGGACAAACTCGCTGAAAAAATCATTCCCGAATACAAGGCCGATTACGGCGCCCTCGGAGTGAAAGAACCCACCTTCAATCCCCGAGCCACCGAATACGTGGACCCCATGATCGCCCTCATCAAAACGCTCGAGAAAAAAGGTCACACCTATGTGCTCAGCGACGGAGTCTATTTCGACATCACCACGTTCAAAGACTACGGAAAACTTTCCCACCAAAACCTAGACGAACTGAATGCCGGCGCCCGCATGGAAGAGCGCACCGACAAGCGCAACCACCAAGACTTTGTACTGTGGAAACTCAAAAAAGAAGGAGAACCCTTTTGGCCCAGCCCTTGGGGTGACGGCCGCCCAGGTTGGCACATCGAATGCAGCGCTATGAGCTCCGAGCTCCTCGGCGAAACCTTTGATATTCACGGCGGCGGCCTCGATCTCAAGTTCCCTCACCACGAATGCGAAATTGCCCAAAGCGAATCCGCCAACGGCAAGCCCTTTGCCAATGTGTGGATGCACAACGGCTACATCACCGTGGACAGCGAAAAAATGAGCAAATCCCTCGGTAACTTCTTCACGCTTAAAGAAATTTTCAAAAGCTACGACCCACGCGTCGTCCGTTTTTTCCTCCTCGGAACTCACTACCGCTCACCTATTGAATACAGCATCGAAATGCTCGAACAATCCCGCAGCAGCCTCAAGCGCCTCGACGAATTTTATTTGAAGCATCTCGACGGGACCAGCGAAGAAAAAAACGAAGTGGATACACAGTTCCTCCAAGCCTTCAGCGAAAAACTCCAAAACGATTTCGACGTGGCCGGCGCCCTCGGAGTGCTCTTTGAATGGATGAACACCTCCACCGAAAACATCCAAGGCACCCTCGAGCGCATCAACTTAGTGCTCCAAACCTTCCCCATCGATTTCCGCCTCACCAACGAACAAAAATCCCTCCTCGTCGCTCGTGACGAAGCCCGTACCTCAAAAGACTGGGCCAAGTCCGACGAACTCCGCGACCAACTTGCCGCTCAAGGTATCGACGTCGAAGATTCAGCAGCTGGAAGTTTTGCAAAACCGAGGATCTAAAGTCTGCGCACGCAGACATTTTCTGGCCAAATCTACGCCCGGGCGTAGATTTTTAGAGTTCGTCCACGGCTTCCAAAAAATACGTGTCCCGCCAACGACCACGCACTTGAACATGTTTCTCTTTTTTACTTACAATCTTGAACCCACATTTTTCTAAAACATGACGTGAAGCTTCATTCAGGACATCACAAGTAGCTTTAAAATACTTAAGTCCCAGCTCTTTCTTTCCCCACACCATGAGTGCTTTTGTAAATTCAGTCGCATAACCATTGCCCCAGTAGCGCTTATCAAAGCAGTAGCCCAAGATTCCATAGTCATTCTCAAGTGTAATACCTCCTCCACCAATCAACTGACCGGAATCTTTCAAAGTAACGGCAGGTTCATAAACCGTCCTATTTAATTCTTTTTGATGCACGAACTGCTTCTTCAAGAATTCCTGAGTATCGACTTCAGAATTCGGCCCCCAATCCATATATTCAACCACCTGAGAATCCGAAGCATAGAAAT
>CAYHHJ010000072.1:2377-5502 GCA_964356405.1 uncultured Candidatus Peribacteria bacterium
GAATTCGGCCCCCAATCCATATATTCAACCACCTGAGAATCCGAAGCATAGAAATGAATGGCATCAAAATCACCCGCTTGAAATTCACGAATGATAAGCCGATCCGTAATAATTGGATCTATTTTCATAACAGCTTCGGAATAATCTTCCCCACATCTCCGGCCCCCATCACAATCACCACGTCGCCGTCGTTTAATGTGTCGTTTAAGTAGTCGGCCGTAGCGTCCAAACCTTCCCCATCGCGCACGTTATCGTGATGATGTGAAATGGCTTCCACCAAAGTTTCCGTAGAAACGGCATGTTTGTCGGCCTCGGTGTCACGCGCCTCGTAAATATTCGGGATAATCACCTCATCGGCGTTCTCAAACGATTCCGCAAAACCGTCCAGCAAGGCCGCCGTTCGGCTGTACTGATGCGGCTGAAACACCGCCACGATCCGCGCCTCAGGATATTTTTCACGGGCGCCTTCCAAGGTAGCTTGAATCTCACTGGGGTGATGCGCGTAATCATCATAAATCAGAGCTCCATCCAAGGTTGGCCCCTTAAATTCAAAACGTCGCCACGCACCTTTGTATTCCCTCAGTGTATCAGCAATGGTGCCTTCATCCACACCCATCTTACGAGCAATCTGCGCGGCCAAGCCTGCATTCATCAAATTGTGCACACCGGGCAAGCCCATTTCTCCTTCGTACTCCGCCACTTCATCCGGCCAAATCAAATCACCACTTTGTGCAGACAAATCTTCAAAAGCCATTTGGTAGTCATCCCAGGTTTTAAAATAATCCACGTGGTCGAGTTCCATATTCGTCACTCCCAAAAGCTCCGGCTCCAGACTCATAAAATTCCGGCGGTATTCACACGCCTCCAGCACAAACAAATCACTGTCGCCCACCTTCACATTTCGGTTTCCAAACTCCTTGAGCTTGCTACCCAACAAAATCGTGGGATCCAGTCCGGCATTCTCCAAAATGAGTCCCAGCATCGCGGTGGTGGTGGTTTTTCCGTGCGTTCCCGCAATGGCAATCAAACGGTAGTCCTTAGTCACTTCGCCAAGCGCCTGAAAATACGTCATCATAGGAATCACGAATTCCTTGGCTTTCAAAAGTTCCGGATTGAGCAAAGGCACCGCCTCACTATAAATAACGAGCTCAGTTTCTTCGGGCAAATTCTCCGGTGTATGTCCAATATCCACCTGAATCCCCTCCGCCTCCAACTCCGCAGTGGTCGAAGAAGCCGTGGAATCGCTCCCGCGCACCTCCTTGCCAAAGGACTTTAAGAGCCGGGCCAAGCCGCTCATTCCAATTCCTCCAATTCCCACAAAATAGATTGCGTTCTGGTCTTCAAAAAAGCTCATAAAGGGGTTAAAGTAAATCGGCCTCAGTTTACCTAAAATGATCCCAGAAAGCCACGACAACCAATTCAACCTGATGCGACTCGTCCTGATTGTGGGATTTTTTGTGGTGGCCTACATGCTCTACAACCTCACCGTGTCTATTTACGAGAATTATCAGGTAGAAAAACACATCGAAGAATTTCAAACTCGCAATACCGACCTCAAAGCCGAAAACGACCAAAAACTAGCCGATTTTCAGTACTACACCTCCGAGGAATACGTTGAAAAAGTAGCCAAGCAAAACCTGGGTCTCATAAACCCCGGCGAACAGGTTGTGGTCATCCCAGATGAAGACCTTATTGTACTTTCCCAAGACGCCGAGGAGCAGCGCGTGGCCGAACAAATCCGCGCCTCTTGGAGCACGCCAAAAAAATGGTGGAAGTTCTTATTCAGCAGTAACCCGTACAAAAGTTAAGCGGATGTCTAAATATGCGACCGCAGTCTATCCGCGCTTTTTGATTTCATCCAACTTCTTTTGGTACTGCTCCTTGAGCGGTGAACCAATAACGTTGAATAAATCGTAGGTTTTTACCAAGTCTTCGAACTCTTCCAGACGAGGATCCTCCAGGCCCTCCATACCCGGATGATCCAGCGTGGCGAGATAGAGCTTTACAACGCGATCCGCCACTTTTGGACGCGCTTCGATCCATTTTTTAGCGACGGAAAGGTCAAAGGGAGTATCTGAAGCCCAGTAATCCTCGTAATCCCACCCGCGAACTTTTCCATCAGCATCCAGGTCAGAAGTCGCACAATCAAGAGCGTCATTAAAAATAGGCTCCAGTAAAGATCCATCAATAGCAGTGTCCTTAATAAGGTCCAAATAAAGGGGGTACATATACATATCGGCTTTATAAACGAGGTCTTCTTCCACCTCCTCCTCTTTAGAGTGCTTTAAAATCGGTCCAAAAAGTTCATTATCGCGCTCTTCGTACAGCCTTTGCTTGAGAACCTCAGGGATATCCTCGTTGAGAACCTTGGCTAGATCGTCCATCAGGGCTTCCAGTTGAGGGGCTACCACTTTTTCGTCTTCAAAACCGACTCCGGCCAATGTGCTCAAGAAAGCATCCATCTCTTTGTACAATTCGTTGCCACGATCAGTCACTTCACTCAGTTCAATGGCCAATTCATGAACGTCCAGCTTTTCATCATATTTTTCAAGAATACCGGTCAGATTTTTTGTCAGCTTGTCATTCGCTTTATCGAAGCTGTCGAATTTTTGTTGAGTTTCTTGCTGTAATTCATCCATAAAATTTATTTTAAGTTGTTAAGGTCTTGCTCAGCGGTTTGAACATCCTTGCGTTGGAGGTAATCCTCCTTAATTTGTTTAAACTTTTTCTCGAACCCTAAAATTTTGGACTTTAGGTCTTGAATCGAGGATTTGGAGGTGGCGCTCGTTTTATTCATCCAGTAATTATACCTTATATTGACGACTTCAGCAATCACCCCTAAACTGCTCCTCGTGGCTGGGTAGCTCAGTTGGTTAGAGCACGGGACTCATAAGCCCGGGGTCGGCAGTTCAAATCTGCCTCCAGCCACCAATCGATCACAAACAAAAAGCCCCTCGAAAGGGGCTCTTTTAATATCCTAATTACTGAATAGTACCACCAGTTCCAGTAGTGACTTCTTCCTCATCATCGTTTCCCATCATCTCATCGCGCCACTCTTCCATAGAATCTACACGATCGTTGAGATCGCTATCTTCTACTTCACTTTCATCATCTGAATCTCGCCA
>CAYHHJ010000073.1:0-5474 GCA_964356405.1 uncultured Candidatus Peribacteria bacterium
CAGAGTCGCCAAATTCAAGCGTGGGCAATTCTCCAATGCGCTCGTCATCTCCCTTGATTTGAACCAAGGCAATATCATTGAGCGTATCGATATCGAGCACCTCGGCTTCCAACTGAGTCCCATCCTCCAAAATCACCGCATACTCAGCCGTGGAGTCGGCAACCACGTGCTTATTGGTCACCACCATTCCATCAGCCGTAACAATGAATCCAGTCCCGCTACTCACCTTAGAGAGCTCGCCATCGGTTTGAGGTTCCGTGGATTGAGGCACTCCAAAAATGGAGAACTGGTTGTAATATTCGCTCAAATCCTTCATAGCCACCACCGAAACCACAGCCGGCGACGCTTTTTCCCACACACTGTTATAAGAACCGTTTTCGAAATTGATCACCGTTTCAGCAGGCGCCTGATCCACTGACTGCGAGAGTATCACCCAACTGCTGAGCCCTCCGCCTACGGCTCCAAAGAAAATACTAACAATGGACACCAACACGAACATGAAACTTTTATTAGAATTGGACATAAAAATTTTGTTAAAGGCCTTGGGAGTTTAGCATAAAAAATTTCTTTACAAAAGCTAAGTCAGCCGTCACACTGAAAGCGCTTTACTACCTATGAAAAACGCGATCCGTAAACAAATGCGTGAGCAGCGCCAGTCGCTCTCACCGGCTTTGCATGCGGAAAAATCTGAAGCCATTTGCCGCCAACTCGAGCAGCTACCCCAATACAAAGACGCAAAAAAAATCCTGGTCTATGTTTCTGCAAAAGATGAAGTCGCTACCCACGCGCTTATTAAAGATGCCCTCGCAGCGGGCCGCCAAGTCTACGTCCCAAAAATTCACGAAGCTACCCTCGCCATCTGCCCCCTGAGCACATGGGAAGACCTGCAGCCTGGAACCTTTGGCATTCTAGAACCCTGTGACATCGCCACCCCCGCGCAGCCCGAAGAAATGGGCCTGATTATTGTCCCCGGCCTCGCCTTCGATCCACGCGGACACCGCATCGGTTACGGCAAAGGTCATTACGATAAATTGCTCAAATCGACAAAGGGCTATAAAGTAGGCCTGGCTTTTGCCGAGCAAGTGATTGAAGCCGTGCCCGACGAAGCCCACGACGTTCCCCTAGATCTGATAATTACTGATAATACTGCACGGAAGTGCAGCGTAATAAAAAACCGTCGCGTAAGCGACTCCTTATAAACCCTTAACCCCCTGCTCCATGACTGCTCCGATCAACCCTGCCGTTCTCAAGAACTGGGAAATGCTAGCCGCCAACGATCCTGATGTATTCAACGCTATTTCGGGCGAGGAAAAACGGGAAATGGAGGGGATCGAGCTCATTCCATCCGAGAACTACACCTACCCGGAAGTTTTCGCAGCCAACGGATGCGTGCTCACGAACAAATACGCAGAAGGTTACCCAGGAAAACGTTACTACGGAGGACAAGAATTCACCGACATTGTGGAGAGTCTCGCCATTGAACGAGCTAAACAAGTTTTTAAATGTGACCACGCGAATGTACAACCCCTCTCCGGTTCACCAATGAACCAAGCCGTGTACCTCGCCTTCCTTAAGCCCGGCGACACCGTACTCGGAATGGACCTCTCACACGGAGGACACCTCACCCACGGACACCCCGTTTCTCACATGGGAAAGATTTTCAACTTCGTGCGCTACAAGACCCACCCAGAAAAGCAGGGATGGATCGATCCAGAAGAAATCATGGCGCTCGCCCTCGAGCACAAACCTAAGATCATTTTGTGCGGATACACCTCTTACCCTCGCGACCTCGACTACAGCATTTTCCGCAAGGCGGCGGATGCAGTGGGTGCCATCACCATGGCGGACGTGGCTCACATCGGCGGACTCATCGCCGGAGGCGTGATGCGAAACCCTTTCGACTACGGCTTCGACATCGTAACCACCACCACGCACAAATCTCTCCGAGGACCTCGTGGAGGAATGATTCTCTGCAAGGCGGAATACGCCAAAGCCATCGACAAATCCGTGTTCCCAGGACTTCAAGGAGGACCTCACATGCAAACCATCGCGTCCATTGCCATCACGCTTGGAAAGGCGCTTCAACCTGAATTCAAAGTCTACGCAGCTCAAATACTAAAAAACGCTAAGGCTTTGGCAGAAACGCTCATGGCCGGCGGAGCTAAGCTCATAACCGACGGAACCGACAACCACATGATGGTGGTCGACACCACCGTGAGCTTTGGCGTGGGCGGAACGGAAGCCGAAGTAGCTCTGGATAAAGCCGGTATCACCACCAACAAACAAGTGATTCCCGACGATCCAAACCCACCTCTAAAACCCAGCGGAATCCGTCTCGGAACGCCTGCTGCCACCACTCGTGGCTTCAAGGAAGCCGAAATGAAGCAAATCGGTGAATGGATGCTCGACGCACTCAAACACCACTCCGACGACGCGTACCTCGCAGGCATCAAAACCAAAGTGGTTGAAATGTGCCTCAAGTATCCGGTGCCGGGGGTGAGTGCTTAATTGACAAAATCCTAAATCATTGAGACAATGCGGTCTATATTTAGGCCGTTTTGTTCTGTTAAAAATGAACACACCCAACATTCACCTCGTTCATCCTGGCGAGAGGACACCCCCTGTATGCGAACACCTAGAATACTTTTTCATTGATGCACTTAAAAAAAAGCAAACAAAGGACCGTCTAGCCAATTTAGTCATCGGACAAGTTGATGAAGAAAGACATAAACTTAGTGCTACTATTGACCAAGTTAAGCTTACTGAAAAGTTAATTTCCATACGCAACGGACTCATAATGGAAGGTGAATTTTTAGGATTTTGGGCCAATTGGATCTACGAGGACGTCTGGCTTCTAGCGAGAGCCAATACAGATCCTCGAATCATACCGAACTCAGAAGTAAGCAAAAGAAGCTGTGGCCATGCGGATTTAGAGCTGTGGAAAGGAATACGTAGAGCTATACACTCAGGGGAAAGTCCTACAAGTATCGGGCGTTTCACCCTTGACCTAAAAGATATACAAAAGAGTTTAGCGACCCTTAACCAGGCTCGCTAACAAAGTAGATACCCTATCTTTCACACTCTTCATAAGCCGGTTCACCCTTCCTGGATCATTATAAACATGCTCCATATTTACATAAGGCTTATAGCCCCATTGTTCTAAATAAGCTGTTTTGGCGGTAGGGGAACCTGTCATTTCCACCCACTCAGCCGTGGCTTGTTCTTTATAACCTGCTTTAGTCGCTTGGTGCTGAACAATAGGATTAGCCGTTATCATGGAAAAAATAATTCCGCGATCACGAGGGCTTCTTGCCAAAGCTTCTTGCTTCAAACTAGCTAAAATCTCTTCAGAGATCCCCTTGCCACGAAAGGCATGAGTGACAATGAGCGTACCGAGTTCAACAATAGAATTTTTTGGAAACTTAGGACACTCTTCATAATATCGGATGCCACCCATCCCAATGATTTCATCCTCAGAGAAAAGGACCACGGTCTCGGGTTGAGTTAGTACATAACGAAGATGAGCAAGAATATCTTCATCCTTAAGTCCAGTTCCTCCTTCACCTTGTTGAGGCGCGAATTGTTCTTTATAAGAAAGAAATAGTTCCTGAACCTTCGCTTCTTCGAGTTGAAACTCGGGTCCGCCGTGTCTGATCTCAAATTTTGGTTTTTCGATGCCCATTTAAAGTCGTTGAATTTTTCTTTGTTTTCTAAACTGCTTAACCAACGGCAATAGATCAAACAGCTTCGTCACATTGACGTAACCTTTAACTTGTTTAGCCGTGGATTTTGGCTGATCGACATAATCGTTATAAGCCTCATCCACTTGGGATGCATATTCAAAAGGCTTCAAATTTAAAGGCCCCAAAGACAAAACTTCAGAAGCAATACCGTAAGAGTTTATGCGTACATTGGCTCGCTGCCCATAATCAACCCAAACTTCTCCCTGTGGATCGTAAGCCATATCGATTCTCATTTCGTTCCCTTCATAATTGAAGTGATATTCTTCCACGGTAAAACCCTCCAAGAAAAATTCAGTTGCTGGTTCTTCACGAGTTGAAACTGGTTCCCCTGAGAAATCCGGCATGAAGCTTTTGGGGAAATATTTTCCAATATAAGCCTTCGGCTTTCGTGGAGGAGGTGCGTTCAACTTAAAATCCTCACATTCAATATCCGGGAGTTCTTCAGCCTGTTCCACTTCATTGGCGTAGGTATTCACCTGCACGTCGCTAGGATCCATATAGTAACCCACGTCAGCTTCTTCACTTTTCTTCTGCCCTTCTCCGTCCAGGTTTTTCTCCAGATCAAGGAGCAAGCTATTTAAACGGGGACAAGGAATGGTCTCCACGGTGTAAGAATAAAACCCTTTTCCATATCTTTGTTCTTCAAAGTCAGCGCTCGAGTGAGCCGAATCCACTCTCCAACGCTGATGAGATTGAGATTTATAAGCAACACGAGGAAGCAGTTTCACCCCATCGTAGACATAAAAAAGACACTTAAAGTAAGCTCCCACTTTTTTAACGGGCATGATATAAAAAGTGAAACCATCCTGCTCAAAGGACCTCTTATAATCAAATCCGTGCATCTCTAAACAGTTCACCGTTTTACCAGGACAATAAACCTGATTCAAGGGTCCTTCTTTAGTGACCAAGTCCATTTTTTTCGCTCCTTTTCGATGTCTTATTTTAGTAATCAGCTCTTGAATCAAATCCCCAATTTTCATACCCGTCTCATGAGCCTCTGCACCCTTCAAAGCTTTCCATTGGCGAAGCAACGCTTCAAAATAAGGAGGAACCAGACCCTTTACTTCAATGCTTAAGCTATTACTGCCCTGAGCCACATTAACATGATAAAAAAACGATTGAAGCCACTCCAATTGGTTTAAAAAAGTATCCATTTTTTCCAAAGGCGCTACCTCCAAAGCACGATCCGTCAAAGCCACTTCATCAAAAACAATACTATAAGCGTCACCCTTTGCTTCGAAAGAAAGTCCCGGAACAGGCCTTTCCATATCCAAAACTTCTGCCTTGAGTGTAAATGCCAAGTTATCTTTAGTAGCTTCAGTTTTAAGAAGTAAACGAGTCTTACGAGTAGGAGCTTCTAAACGCGCTCGGAGTAAGGCGGAATCACACTCCACCAACTGAACGGATAAGGACCCTTGCAACGAATTAGTACGTTCCTGAGAAAGATCCGCCACAGGTTTGTCGAAATCTTCATCTTCCTCTAAAGGAAAAACTTTAACCTTTGAAGTCCATTTTCCTTCTTTAGGAAAAACATCGTTCCACTCCTCACGCGGTAAAGACACCTGCAAGGAATCTTCACCAGCTAAAAGCTTCCGAACTTTTTCAATGGAAAGCTCTGAGACAGCCAACTCCTGAAGAAATTCTTTTAAGGTTTCTCGAAAGAGCTTATTGAAGCGTGGAGTATAAACTCCTTCTACTTGTGCAACGGCTAAAGCCTCATGTCCCGCATTC
>CAYHHJ010000074.1:0-5383 GCA_964356405.1 uncultured Candidatus Peribacteria bacterium
CATACGAAAGGTTAAGCCAGGATAATATAGGGACGTGTCTTCCCTTTTGCAAGGGGAAATTAGATCTTTTCTGCTTCGATGCCCAGTTTATTGATGGCGATCATATTCCCGGAGTCCTGTATCAGGTCTAAAATGAACTGATCGCGACATTTGAGGCGGTACACAAAATCGTCGGATTTAAGGACGCTGAACTTGATTGGCTCGGCGGTTTCCAAGGTATCCAGGAATTTACCCAGATTTTCTTTATCCACATCGCCCACCACCAAAAGGTCCACCGGTGCCTCTTTTTGAAGAAAGAAGCCGGAAATGAGGAGAAAATCGATGTCCCCCATCTTTGTGAGGTTCTTAATAAGATTGTCGCTGGAATTGGTCGCCTTGATGATGATGCTGCGCAGTTCGTTGTACAGAATGAAATTCTTATTCACCGTGAAGTACTTTTTGCGATTTTTAGCGCGGCTACGAAGGAGGCCGAGTTTCTTAAGGTTATCGAGCTCACGACGCACGGAGTTGATCTGCTCATCGAGTTCACGGGTGAGTTCACGAACAAAGTACTCATCATCGGGGCGCAACAAGAATATGGTGAGGAGTTTTACCCGAGCTTTAGAGGTGAACAGGTGTTTTAACATGAGAGATGATGCAGCTTGTGCATACATTATTTACCCAGAATCCACTGAACTGTATAATTTTTTAATTCTAAAAGCAAGAAAAAATAGCGATTAACCTGCAATTTTGGCTTGCAGCCATGCATTTTTTTGAATAAAAAATTTGTACTCTCAAGCTTTTTAAGCTTTAGCATGAACAAGAAAAGTACCCACCAGGAGTACCTTTCTTGAGCCAAAAAGTCTTATTTTGTATGCGCTTTTACAATCTTGCGAAGACGTACTCCGCTGCGGATCATTTCACGTTCATTGGTGCCTTCCGCGTAACGACCCTTGAGCATAGCTCGGAATTCCTCCGGGTAACGCCCCAAAAGACGTTCGATTTCTGACTCAATGTCTTCCTCACTGATCTCTGGATTTTCAAGCTCGAACAAACGTTCGAGTCCAAGGCGGATGAGCACTTGTTCCACGGCTGGCTTGTGGAGCTCCTTACGGATGTCCTTCCCTTCCTTTTCCATCTCTGCCTCGTAATCTTCCCAAGTTTGTTTGCGACGCTTTAAATCCTCCTTAAGACGTTCAATGAGGAAGTCGATTTCTTTTTCTACGAGCGCATCAGGAACTTCGGCTTCAACCACGGCTAGGAGTTCTTTGAGGAACTCGTTTTCAAGACGAACATCTTCTTCGTACTCCTTTTGAGTGTGAAGTTCGTGACGGATTTCTTCTTTAAGCAGAGGAAGCGTTTTCTTTTCGTCACCGGACACTTTTTGAGCCAAGGCGTCGTTCAACTCTTGAGCGGTTCCTTCTTCAATGCGTCCGATTCGAACGTGGAATTTCACTTTTTTGCTCTGGTATTGCTTAGAGTGGTAGTCCTTTGGAAACACGATTTCGAAGTCTTTTTCTTCATCTTTCTTCATACCCACGAGTTCGTCTTCAAAACCAGGGATGAGAGAGCCTTCCCCAAGAATAACGGGGTGATTCTTGCTGGAGGTTCCATCTAGAGGAACGCCCTCCATATCTTGACCATCAAAATCCACTTCCACACGGTGTCCAAGTTTGGCTGTGCTCTCTGTGTCCTTCCATTCCACGGTGCGTTTTACAAAATTCTGGAGCACTTCGTGGATTTCTTCATCCTTCACTTCGGGCTTCTGACGGCTAACCGTTACTTCAGCGGCCTCTTTTTTGAATTTGATTTCAGGGAGCACGGGAATCAAAGCTTCGTATTTGAGAGGATCGTGCTCGAGGATTTGAATTTTTGGGTAGGCCACGGCACGGATCTTTTCTTGACGCAAAGCGGCTTCGTAAGACTCAGAAAGGGCGATGTCGAGCATATGGCCGGTGAAAGCTTGCTCGCTGATGTGTTCGATGAGCACATCCTCGGGAACTTTGCCCGGACGGAAGCCGGCGACCTTCACTTTGTCTTGGAGCTCGGCAACCGCTTTTGCGCGGTACGGAGCCATTTCTTCGGCCGTGAGCGTAACGATCATTTTCGTTTGAGATTTTTCGTGGGCTTGTGCGGTGACTTGCATGAAAGAGTGTTAAATTCGCGCCCAGAATACCGTCAGATCAGGCGTATTGCAATTTTTTCGTTTTCTTGGTATAATTATAAGATTTTATAAATACGTATGGCTACGGAAAAAGTAAATGAATCTCCAAAAGATGCACTGGAACGACGCCAAGCCGAAGAGGTTAAGGCGTGGATTGAGTGGGACAATGTTCAAAAAGCTGCGGAGGCACAGATCGCTGCACTAGATGCCCAGATAGTTGCTCCTGTAGCTCCTGTGGGGGCTACTCCTGCTATTCCTGGTGTATCTTTAACGCCTGCACAAGAAGCAGCGAAAGTTGAGAATCAGACAAAGATTGACGGTGCAAAAGTAAAAAAAGCAGATATTGAATATGCATGGAAACATGAGCTTCATTGCCCTCTTGCACAGCTTACCGCAGATATTGATAAGGCGGTTAAGAAAGAACGAGCGGAAAGACTCGTGGAAGCCACCAACCGACCTCCTGAAGGAGGAAATGGCACCCGTGAACAGGTTCAAGACTTAAAAGCAGAGACTTTGTTGCATGCCGCTCAGGTGCTTTTGGATCACAACTTGCTTCCACAGGCTTTGAGAAGTGGGCCCGATCAAAAGATGGCTGCAGGACTCGTTAGACCCGACTTAGCGGCTGAGCTACCTTCTGCCTCAGCTAGCGCTGAACTTTCTGAATACGCTGATCAAATTCAACCTATCTTTGACCGACAAGCTCTCTATGCTGAGGCTGCAAAGGACATGGAAAAGGGCGTGGTAGTTGGTAAAGCCGGAGAAACACTTAAAGAAGCCATTAGCAATCCTTCCCGTTTAGGGGCTGGAGTAGCCGCCCTTTTGGGACTTGGCCTACTCTATAGTGTATTTAAAGATGATGTCAGCCCCAATGCCGGTTTAAAGAAGTGGGTGATGGGAATTTTGGGAGTGGGAGCCGTGGCCGCTGGAGGTTATGGAGCCCTTAAAGGACTGGATGTTTTCAATACTGCTACCGGAATTCGAACGGATGCCATGCTCAGCTCGGACTCTATGAAGACGGTTCGAGCAGAATTAGAATTAAAAATGGGAACCAAGGAATCTGGTGTTATAGATGACATGATGCGAGTCTTTGATTCGCCTATTGAAAACTATGCACAGGCTTACACCGATGCCCTTGGCAGTCATAGCAATGGGATAGATAAGACAAAACTTCTTGGTGGAAAGGGGCTCACCAGTAAGGAGGCTGAGTATGCGAATAATAAATTCCTTAAACAAGGTGGTGACTGGCTGTTTATGAAGTGTTATGACATGGCTCTTAAGGACGGAAAAACAAGCATTTTGACCGACGCAGATGCTAAACGCGCTGCCGGAGCTCACTACGCAAGGACAGAATTCGCCGGACTAAAAGTGGGAAGCATCCTGGTTGCCATTGATATGGTGGAAGCCGGAGTTGGCTTAGCACCCGCCGTCAGCGAAACCAGAATCACTGATCCTAACCTACATGAGCTTGAGACTAAAGATGACGCGTTTGCAAAAGTACTCGAGCCTACCGATAAGCCCGACGTGTACCTTATTAATGGATATCCTGTTCGTTACAATTATACGGATACGGGTGGCCATACGTTCACTTCCGTTCTACCAACCGGACCAAGCCGACCAAGTGTACCAAGTTTCGTAGGCGTAGCTGGAACCTTGAACGGAGATGGACTAAGCAGCACCTTGCTTCGCATCGCTACTGAGGCTGAAGCAGCTGCGCGCACAGAATATGCCCCTGCAGCCTTCGGCATACCAGCCACTTCAATACTTAAATACAACAATAAGGGTGATTGGGTACTCGATCCTCCAGAACCTCGTGCACCTCATGCCGGACTTGCAAGTTACCTCACCGGTCCAAACGACCCCAAGGTTCCGGTTATCCTTTACTACGATACGGCAAGTAATTCCGTAAAGATTGGTATGGATAAAGATGGTGATGGTGTACCTGAAAAGCGTGCTACTCCTTATGGAACCGTTGCAGACGTAGCGGAAGAATTTGAAAAAGGCATTTTGCACGACCGCGTTGTCATGGATACCAGCCTCACTTTGCTCATGCCTTTTACCGTAGACAAGGTTCAGGATGTGGCTGCTGATACCGAGGTACTTATTACTTACGGTGGAGGAGCTAAAGGTACAATTACCTACGCGGCAAACAAAATCTCTAAATATACGCTAGACGCTCCGGTTGATGCAGACCTTTCTGCTAAATGGACCGCAAAAGCAACCGACGTATGTAAGCGTAAGGTTTTGGGAGATCAACGTGTTCAAGATGCATTGCTCCGAGGTACAACGAGCTATACAGGATATAATCCGGGTAAGATTGCAGGTTTGGTGAGCAAATTCATTGGTCTAGCCAAAGATGGCGTGGATTGGTTTGGAAATGATAGCATTCAGGAAGCATTTAAGGATGACTGGGAGAAGCAAATCGTTAAAAAAATGACCGACTTGCTGTACGACCCAGTGAATGGGCTTTCAGCACAATATGTAACTGCTGTGTTTAAAACTTTTCCAAGCAACGCAAAGTTCCAAGGTGTTGAAGATACTTTCATCAATACAAAAGTGGCGGATATCGCTGGAGCTGGCGTAGTGACTGCAACCGTAAGCCCAGAGGTATTGCCAGATCAAACCTTGCAACCAGGACAAGCCCTAGCATTGGCAAACAACACCGAAGAGGGTGGCGGAACTTATATGATCCGTGCCGCACTCGAACCACTCAAATCAGAAAGGACTACCAATATGCCTGGCTGGTTCGAATCAGCATGGCAAGGAGCCAAGAACACATTCACCAACGATGCTATTCGCACTAAATACTACGAAGACAAAGTGGGCGAAATTCAACTTGAGCTTAATACAAATATCAATACCCTTGAGGTAGCTGCCGCAGCCACAGTGCCTCCTACTCAACTCACCCGAAAACAGGTGGAAGCCGAAATTGCAAAGATACAGCTCAAGGCACAAACCGAAGCCATCAACTACACCGGACTCGACAATCCTGCAGCTATTAAGCAACTCCTCCTTGCTCCTGCTGAGAATGCTAATGCTGAATGGAAGGCTGCCTCAGACAAAGTGGTTGGCTACCTCACCAAGAATATGAAGTGGGAGAAGTACGCTATTATGCCAAATCCAGAGAACATGGCTCAAGTGCTAGACCTTTGGTATGAACGTGTTGGAACGGCAAACCTTGCAGCCGGAGCCGCAGTGACCGCTGGTCAACCTGACCAATTTGCCGATTACTTCCTGTGGGAA
>CAYHHJ010000075.1:0-5340 GCA_964356405.1 uncultured Candidatus Peribacteria bacterium
ATAGTGGAGCTTCTATCCCCTATCTGGAATGGCAGTTGGAACAGAATGCCTCCCAAGGTTTTGCAGATACAAAAGCTGTAATCATCGGTGAGGGTTATCATCAAGGGCAAAGTGGTATATTTTACTACCCATTCGTGGTTACCCGTTCTACAACAGGTGAGAGTACCAATGTCTACACCTTGTCTAACTGATTTGGCTTGACTTTTTTAAGGTTTGAGGTACGATTGTAACAGATTACCCTCAGTATATGGCTAAAGATCTTAACCAAGTCGGCACAGGCGGTGTTTCGCTTCCTGAAGTTAGCGGCAAGAAAGGTTTGACTCTTGCTGGTACTGCTTTGGGTTTGATGTTAACGGGTATGGCTGCAAAGGTGGAGACTGCCCAGGCTGCTGCTCCTGATTATTCATGTGATACTTCAAACGTAGACGTAGCTAAAGGAACCACTATTGAAGCTCAAGCTGGTGGATGGGAAAATGTTTTTTATGTCGCAGGAGAATTGGGCAAACCTGATGGACAGGTTTTTCTTGGTGTTGATACGGACGCAGACTATATGGCGGATACGACTTATCAATCGGCCGACGGAGGTGTTAGCTGGACTGACATTACTAGTTCAGTTGGTTCTACTGTAGGAAGCCCGGTTGCTTACGATGATTCAAGGGATTTAGCCACGTTTACAAACGTAGCGCTGGGTACTACCACAATCAAAAGTGGCCTTGCAAGTGGCTCAGCTTCAACCTACGCAAGTTATACTAGCATTGAAGCAGCTGGTTGCGTAGATCAGTCTGATGGCAATGTATATGGACCCAATGTCACAGGAAGTAACATTTATACTGGATATAGATTCTCAGGGGCAACTGGAGAAGTTTTTGACCATGCGAGCTACAATGAGGGTGAATTCTGCCAGAACAATGACTCTAATCTAACTATTGTAACGGATTATGACACTTTAGATGTAGTTGTTTTCGATGGACTCACCTCTTCTGCTACTGACTACCCTACGGGCATTATTGGAGCTTCAATGAACTTCCAACCTGCTTACAGCGAAGAAATTAGCGGTACTGAATACCGTGAGGGAAATCGATTTTATGTTCAAGATGGGAATAATAATTGGGAAGTAGTTGAATGTTCTGATCCAACTAGCGTTCCTGCTGCAACTGTGACTGATCCAGACACCGATGGTGACGGAGACTTAGATAGCGTTGATTGTGCTCCTACCGATCCTGCTATCAACTCTGCTGCTACTGAGGTTTGTGATGGTGTAGACAACAACTGTGATGGTTCTACTGATGGCGTTGATTCTGCTGATGTTGCAACTTTCTATATAGATGCGGATGGAGATGGTATGGGAGGTACAGCTACTCAAGAAGCTTGTGATGCACCTGCTGGATATGTTTCTACTTCTGGAGATTGGGATGATTTAGATGCTTCTGTTCAAACGGAGCCTGAAGAAACAGTGGATTCTGGCGATACCGGTGAAACTGGCAGCGAAACAGCTGTTTGTTTAACCGAATCAGCTTCTGGCCCCTATGAGGCTCCAGACACTATTTGTTTGGGAACGGGTGCTTTGGTTGGAGTGGAGATGCAAGATGTGATCTACGATGGAGGTGAAATAACTACCTTGGATGAGATTTATGACCGAGTGACTTTCGAAGCAACCGATGGTGAAGACTTCACCTTGGACTCCTTTGAATACAACGGATGGACTTTTGAAGCTGATTTTGTAGGAAGTGGTGGAGCCTCTATTGACGGGGAATATGGTCTGGGGATATCTGGGTTTGCTGAGGGCACCGGAACTGCAATTCTTACTCTTACGAGTGGGCAAATGATTGCCACGGATGCTACTGGACATACTGAACCAGTAACTGTTGGAACTTGGTCTATACCTGATGGAGAAGCAGAAGGAGATGCTGATACAGATACAGACGCTGATTCTGATGCCGATAGTGATTCAGACTCTGATGCGGATAGCGATAGTGACACTGATACTGATACTGATACAGATACCGACACCGACTCAGACACTGATAAAAAGATCACTCCTGCTGAACCTGAAGATCCAAAAGGTTGTGCTACAGTAAACACCGGTTGGACGATGGCGGGAGTGTTGGCTAGTGTGAGCGCGCTCTTGCTACGACGAAGAAAGCAGGCTTAATTATTTAACTCTGATGGGCCCTTCTAAAAAAGGCTGTTTTTTGGTATAATTAAGAGATTATTTTAAGGTTTGTGAAAAATAAAAAGAAAATTTTGTTCGGAGTAGTGTCTGTTTTGGCGATTTGCCTGCTCGCTTTTGGGTTGAGGATCTTAGGAGTTTTGGGTGATCAACAGCAGAATTTGAGTAAGAACTTATACAATGGTAGGGCGATCTCAGATGAGCTCATTATTGTTGCCATTGATAATAAAAGTGTTTCTTTGGCTGAAGAAGGAGGGTTAGATCAATTCCCACTTTGGTCACGCAAGTATTATGGAGATGTATTGAATACCATTGAAACCGATGCCCCCTCGTCTGTTTTTTTTGATATTCTTTTTTCCTCTGAATCAACGGGTGTTAAAGACAAGGATTTGATTAGCTTGTATCAGGAGAATACTAATGCCACTGATTTTTTTGAAGATATAATGGCTTATACTCAAAGCCCTCATCCCGATGATCAATATTTTGCAGATGCGTTAGCAAAATATGAAAATGTTTATTTGATAGAAAGTGCACTCGGTAAAGGTGCGTATGATGAAAGCAATGATACTTTTGTGCACTCCAGCGAGTCTACCCCTATACCTTTATTTACTGATGTAGCTAAACTTGGTTATTACAATGTTGCCACATCAGGTGATACGGAGAATCAAGATTCTATATTTGCGATTCCACTCAATTTTTCTGTGAATGGCATTAGCGCAAAACATGCGGATTTAGAGATTGCCGAGGAGCATTTAAAAACGGCTTTGACCATACCAACGGAGGCAGGCCAGATGCTCATCAACTATGCAGCACCTTCGTACAGTTATCCAATGGTGTCTTTTTCGGATGTTTATTATGGCCTAGTAGATCCTGAAATATTTAAGGATAAGATTGTTCTGATTGGTGCCACAACGGCCATTTTACAAGACAGGCACTTCACACCGATAGATCAGGATACCCCTATGCCCGGCATTGAAATCCATGCGAATGCCATTCAGACTATGCTCGATGGAGCCTATCTGGAATACCAGAGTACGGCGGGGTTCATTGTGATGGTGGGGCTGATTGTGCTGGTTTCGACCTTTGTGTTTTTGTTTGCGCCGGTGCTGGTGGCAGCGGGGTTTCTGGTGATGGAGATGGTGGCCTTCCCTTTCTATGCGCAGTGGAGTTTTAATCACGGGACGATTCCAGATTTGATTTGGCCGGTCTTCGCCATGGGGCTCAGCTACCTGGCGGTGCTGGTGTACCGTAATGTCACGGAGTTTGCGGAGAAACGTAAGCTCAAGACGGCGTTTTCGCGCTATGTGTCGCCGGAACTTGCGGAGGAAATTACCGAGAAGCCGGAACTGCTCAAATTGGGAGGAGAACGCAAAAATATTACCGCGCTGTTCCTGGATATTGAAAACTTCACGACCCTGAGTGAGGGGCTGGAACCGCAGGAAGTAGTGCGCGTTATAAACGTCTACTTTGATGCGCTGGCGATGGTGATTATGGGACACGGCGGATCGGTAGATAAATATGAAGGAGACGCAATTATGGCGCTATTTGGGGCACCGGTTCCGAGTACGGATCACGCGGTGAAAGCGTGTTTTGCGGCGATGGCGATTCAGGCGCGGATGAAGGAGCTGAATACGCAAATGGGCTACAACTTGAATATTCGAGTGGGGCTGGCGAGCGGCGATGCGATTGTGGGGAATATGGGTTCTTCGCAGCGATTTGATTACACGGCGATGGGAGACACGGTGAACACGGCGTCGCGGCTAGAAGGAGCAAATAAGTTTTATAAGACGGGCATATTGGTGAATCCGGGGACTTTTGAGGCAGCGCAGAGTCAGATTTTCTTCCGTAAAATCGACACGGTTTGCTTGAAGGGAAAAGAGAATGCGATTGGCATTTACCAAGTACTGGGCACGCAAGAAGGCGCCACGCAGGATGGGAAATCTGTGGTGAACGAATGGGAAAGTGCACTGGACGATTACAAGGCAGCGAACTGGGATGAGGCGGAAAAAAAGATCCGCAGTGTGCTCACCAAAATGCCGGAGGATGGTCCTGCGAAAACGTTCCTTTCACGGATTGCCGAACTTAAGTTACTGCCAAGGCAGGAGTGGGACGGCGTGTGGAAGTTTGAGAGCAAATAATTACTCTTTCTTCTCTTTAATCAGACCGCGTTTTTTGGCTTGGTCCAGGTTCACCACGGCCACTAAGAGGTTGAGGATGGTGGACATGAAGAAGAATTGGTTGAAGCCAAGTGCCAGAAAGGCAATGGTCACCAGAGTGCTGAGGGACATGGCGTAGAAACCGATTTTGTAGCCGGCGGCGTAGTCGTAAGGCAGCTTCATGACGCTGGAAACGATGAGCATGAAGAGTGCGAAGATGAGCAGGTAGATCATGCGTGCGATAACAAGGAAAATGAAGGTAAAAATAAATATAAGGGTGGCTAAGAAAGGCAGAAAGCTTTTTACGCTAGTCCAAATGGAATCCATGCCGGCGTCGGCCATGGTTTTGTTGATGACCGCGTCGTTGGAATCAGCCAACGGGATGGACTCGGTTCGGCCATTTTCAGAAAGGGTATAAATGGCGTCCTCGGTGAGCCAGACAATGGCGTGGTATTCCTTGAATTGTTCGGCGGAGAAGGGCGTTTTTGTGTCGATGACGACGAGGTTTAATTCCTCAAGATCTGCATCCGTATCCTTGGCGACTCCTTCTTCAAAACCTTCCTTAAACACGGGGTTCCAGTTTTCGGTTGGAATCACGTCGTTGAACTTAAGAAAGTAAGGCTCCGGCACGTTGGTACTCGCCTTTCCATCTTGAATCGTGACTACGAGCTCTTCTGGGTAAAAGTGGAGGACGTTTTCGATGGTAGTATTGATTTGGTCACGGTGCTGCATGTAAGGCACGACGATGATGAGGACAGTACCGAGAATCAGTGTGAGAAAAGTGAATCCGGTGAGGAACCAAAATCCCTTCCAAAAAGAGCGTCCGGCGATGCCGGCGTAGAAAGCAGGTGAAAAGATAGAGGCAGGAATGGATTTGAAAAATCCGGGGACAGCGGCGGCAGGTTTGGTAGACATGGGGTGGAGTAAGATGGCGCTATCTTACCACTGAAAATTGGCCGGCGCCAAGATGAGAACCATCTCCCCTTTTAGCGGCTGTTTTTTGCAGAGTTCGTT
>CAYHHJ010000076.1:0-5273 GCA_964356405.1 uncultured Candidatus Peribacteria bacterium
AGAAAAGTGGACTGTTCAATGGTCTGCAAAAATACGTCGCCGGGTCGCTCGGGCAGGGGTACTAGCACACCGTCGAAACCTTTAAAAAAAGTCTGCACATGGTCGCTGAGTTGCTCCTCCACCAAAAAGCTCAGCAAAGTGAGCGTGAATAAAATCACCACTGCGTAACTGAGAAAAAGTTTAGTTCGTAGGTTGAGTCTCATAGTCTAGAAGTTTATAGCCCACGCCGAATACGGAGCCGA
This sequence comes from uncultured Candidatus Peribacteria bacterium, assembly GCA_964356405.1. GTDB lineage: Bacteria > Patescibacteriota > Gracilibacteria > UBA1369 > 2-02-FULL-48-14 > 2-02-FULL-48-14. The sequence goes on from CAYHHJ010000076.1 coordinate 243, forward strand.
GGTAGCGGGGTTTTTTGGGTGAGTCGCTGAGTTTTTTGCGCAGGTTTTTGATGTGCGCGTCCACCGTGCGGTCGAAAATAATATTCGTGCCGTCGTAGATTTCTTCCATGAGTTGCTGACGTGAAAATACGCGGCCGGGATTTTTTGCCAAGGTGTAGAGCAATTTAAATTCCAGTGGCGAAAGGGCCAGCGCGCGGCCGGCTTGCAGTACGGAAAGTTTTTCTGGGTCGAGGGTGAGGTCTTTATAATGCAGCACGTCGGCGGCGGGGTTGGCCGCGCGGGTTCTTCGCAAAATAGCTTTCACTCGGGCCACCAGTTCCTTGGGGCTGAAGGGTTTGCTAAGGTAATCGTCGGCGCCCACTTCCAAGCCGATTATCTTTTCCATTTCATCCGCCTTGGCGCTCAAAATGAGCACCGGCACATCGAGTTGGGCGCGGACTTTTTTAAGCACGTCGAGGCCTTCCATTTCAGGCAGCATACGGTCGAGTACAATTAGGTCCGGCTTTACACGTAGAGCCAGATCCACGCCTTCGCGTCCATCATGCGCTTGCACGGTGCGGTACTCTTCTTTTTGCAAATAAAGCTGAATCAAGTCAGCAATTTTTACGTCGTCCTCGATGATGAGAATAGTTTTGTGCATTGGTCTGAATTATATCTTAAAAGGGGGCTGGCAAGCCAGCCCCCTCGACCCACGCCTGGATCAGTCCTCTAATTCGGTTTCTGTTTCATCCACGGGTTGGCCTTTAGGCTCCCACTCAAAGTTTTGTAATTTTTCAACCATATCTTCGTCGTCAGAAGTTAAAGTGATAACCACGCCGTTATCAATCTCTTCTACGCTGCGATCCACGTCTTCACTGAAGAAGGGAAGCTTTGGTCCATGTCCCCCATGGCCAGGCCCAAAAGGTCCCTCTTCAGGAAGATTTTGGAGTTTTTCAACAATGGCCGGATCTTCCGAGGTCAACGTGATTTGAACACCATTATCTAGCACGTTGAAGGCTTGATCTACCTCATCCATAAGCCCTCCTCCAGGTTTATGGTTAGGCATTTCGGTCATTTGTTGAAGACGCTCCAATTCAGTTGCGTCGTCCGTAGTTAAAGTAATGATTACCCCGTTATCGATGTTCTCCACCGTTCGCGTAACTTTTTTTACAAAGTTGCCCGATTCCATTTCTGGTCTTTCGATTTGTGTTTCGTCGGCAGATGCATTGTTGATGACGGAAGCTCCGCCGGCACCGGCCGCAATGATGCCTAGTACTAAGAAGCTGCTAACTATATTTTTCTTTTGCATAACGAGTGTGTTTATTTGGAATTAAATGGGAACTTGGCCGACCGGCGGGATAAAGATGGTGTGGCTTGTGCCACGTGTGCCCCAAATTCATTGCCTACTTTAGGGTGCACTTTTGATGCGAGTATGAAGAAATTGTGAAAAACCTGTGAAGGGTCTAAAATTTTCTTATGAAGGTCCTGAATAAAAACAATCGGATGCTGGCTGGAGAGATCTTTTTCCTGGCGCTTGGAGGTTTTATAGTCATCCTTGTTTTAAATGTGACCGCGGAATACTCGCCCATTTTGCCGAATCCTTATGATAGGTGGGTGGGTCTTTTGGGCTTTGCGGTTTATGTAACTGCCTTGGTCAATGCGCTTATTTGGATCAAGTACTTTAAAGAAAGCGCGCAGACTAATAAATATACTCTTTCTTGGGTCTTTTGCGCCATTCTGTTCTTCAATCCAGTCTCCGTGATCATCGCTTTTGCTTTGCTTATTCTGGGCATAGAAGGACACATGGATATTAGTTAGGGGTTTTCGTGTATAATCTGGGCATGAAGCGATTTTTCCTTCAGTTCACTGCGTACGTTTTTCTCCTGAGTTTTGGCTTTTCGCTGACGCATACGGTGGAGGCGAGTTTTTCGGATATTGATGAAAGTTCTTATAAAGACAGCATCGAGTTTTTGCAGGAACAGGGCGTGCTCCAAGGCTACGAGGATGGAAGTTTTAAGCCGGAGGCTAGCATCAACCGTGCGGAACTGGTGAAGGTCGTTTTTGCGGCTTTGGATTTGGACACATCGGGCGAAGAGAATTGTTTTCCGGATGTGCAACAAGAATGGTTTGCGCCGTACATTTGCAAGGCGAAGGATTTGGGCGTGGTGCAGGGTTACCCGGATGGTTACTACCATCCCGAACGCGAAGTGAATATGGTGGAGGCGCTCAAGATTGCGGTTGCAGCCTTTGGTCTCCCGCACGATGAAGCGGCGGATGACGAGCAGTGGTACGTGCCTTACATGGAGTTCGCGCACACCAACACTATTTTTTCTAAGTACGCGTATTTTCCGGATCGCAGCGCTCGCCGTGAAGAGGTGGCCTACAGCGTGCACCAAATGCTGCGTATATTCAGTGGAGTGGAAGAAGTGGCGACCGAGCGTGATGTGCGCAGCGCTGGATGCAGCTCCGCTGAGCCCACCGTTGCACCGGATACGTTTATAGTAGATGGAGTGAGCCGCTCAGCGATTGTGGTGATACCCGACGGCTACAATAATGAAGAACCGCTACCTCTGCTTTTCGCCTTTCACGGACGCACCAATGCCAATACTCAAGTGCGCAGTTATTATCGTTTGGAACAAGCGGCCGATGGCGGAGCTATTATTGTGTATCCTGCTGCGATTAGCAGTGGCTCAAGTTTCACCTGGTCCAACAGTGGTGACAGCGCCGACGAGCTGCGCGACTATGCCTTTTTTGACACCATGTACGAAGAGCTCACCAGCAAATACTGTGTGAACATGGATGAAGTTTATGCCGCCGGACACTCTTTGGGAGGCTGGTTCACTAACAGTTTGGCCTGCGCTCGCGGAGACGTTTTGCGTGGCGTAACCACGCTGGGTGGTGCTCGCTCTACCGGAACTTGCACGGGTCCCACGGCTGTGATGCAGTGGCACAACCCCGACGATAACTTGGCCTCGTTTTCTAGCGGCGAGGCTGCTCGTGATGACTTTATTGAACAAAACCACTGTTCCGATGTGAGCGTGGCGGTGGAACCGAGCTGGGGGAACTGCGTGGAATATCAGGGTTGTTTGGAAGACGCGCCCACGGTGTGGTGTCCGCACGACATAGATTACGATGAATACTCCGGCGAATATTATCCGCACACCTGGCCCAAGGCCGTGGGTGGGGAAATGTGGAGCTTTTTACAGGGACTATAAAAAAATCCCCAGGTTTTAGCCCAGGGACTTTAATAAGTTGCTAATTATGCAGCCTGTTCTTCATCAGAAGCTTCTTCTTCAACGAAGTTGTCGTTGTTGTTAGCAGCTCCACCGTTGTCCATAACCACGTTGATGGCTTTTGGACCTTTTTCAGAAGAAGCGGTTTCAAAAGAAACTGCATCTCCTTCGTGCATGTCCTTGAAGTTACCTTCAGAACAGTCGTTAGCGTGGAAGAAGATGTCCTTCTTTCCTTCTAACGTGATAAAACCGAATCCTCGGTCGTCTAACTTTTTGATAATACCTTTCATATTGATAAGGTAAAAAAATAAATGTCCTCTAAGCGTCGAGTTGAGGAATTTATTTCTAAAACCTTAAAACTATACCTATTAGAAGTTGACTCTACCCTTTAATAGTTGCCGTGTCTATAGCGGCTTCCCAGGCTAGCATCGTCTTTTTGCGCTCGAGGCCCCAACGGTAGCCACCCAGTTTTCCGCTGGAAGCGAGCACGCGGTGGCAGGGAATGAGGAAGGCGATTTTGTTTTTTCCGCAGGCGCTTCCCACGGCACGAACCGCTTTGGGTGAACCCACCGCTCTGGCAATCTCCGCGTAGCTGCGGGTTTGGCCTTTGGGAATTTGGAGCAGAGCTTTCCAGACTTTCATTTGAAAAGGAGTGCCTGTGAAGCTGAGAGGTGGTAGGAAGTCCGCGTCGAAAAGGTGGCTCTTGGCGAGCGGCTGCGTGGCTTCATCTACAAAAGAAAGTTCACAGATGCCTTCGTCATTCGTACCAATGCGGCAGGCTCCAAAAGGCGAGTCGTAAGTGGTGTAGCTGATTGCCGATTTTTTCATAGGCTTAGGCTAAAAGTTTATCGGCCATTTTTCCATGTCCGTGCCATGAAACGTCCTTCCGTTCCCGAGAGCACTTCTAGAGCTTTTTCTAAATTCCCTTCGCGCGCTTCGTCGCTTTTGAGTCCGTCAAAGTAGCGGAGGACTTCTTTTTTGCGGCTGGGTGGCAATGCGCTCCAGGCTTCGTGGGCTTTTGGATTTTCCAAAAGAGCTTTGTGAAACCAGTCTGGCATTGGGTGTTGCGGGCCATTTTTGTAGGTCTCATCAAATCTCAGGCTTACGTTCACGCGGTCACCAACTTTGGTTTCCGAAGCGCTGCGAACGTCGCCGTGCAGGTATAAATAAAAACTTCCGTCTCCCACCGGGATCATATTGATGTGCCAGGGTTTGTCCGGTTTTCCATTGATCTGCACGGTCACGGGCAAAGGTTTGCGCCAGCCTTTTTTCAAAGCACTGGCGCGCAAAGCGTTCACAAGAATATAAGGATTGGCTTCCCTAATTTCCATAATGGCGCTGAAGCGGAGGGTGCTCATAAAAATTATTTAAGGCTTTCAACCAGTTTATCCAGTGATTCGTTCCATCCGGCGTTGGTCTGTTCTTGCATGTCACCTTCGGGAAGGCCCGCGTGAGTGAGGGTTATCTTAGTTAACCCATCCAGTTCTTCAAAAGCAATGGTCACTTCCATTTCCATGGGAAGATCGGGCATGCCGTACACGGCTCCAGAAATCACGTTTCCTTGTTCATCCGAAAAAGAGTCGGAGAGTACCAGTTTTTTTAAGAGCTCAATTTCTTTGTAGGTTCCCGTGCTCCAGAACTTGGTGCCGTCGGGACCTTGCATGCAGTTGAGGTATTTGCCTCCTATGCGCAGATCGTTTTGGCAAAACGGAGCGGTGAAGTCCTTGGGTCCCCACCATTTCATGCATTCTTCGGGCTTGGTCCAGGCATCCCAGACTTTTTGAACGGGAGCGTTGAAAGTGCGAGTGATTACGAGGGA
>CAYHHJ010000077.1:0-5247 GCA_964356405.1 uncultured Candidatus Peribacteria bacterium
TACAGCTTGTAGTAACTGATTCCCAGCATCAAATGCACACTTTCCAGCACGCGCCGAAGTAGCTCCTTGGGCACCTCTTTCACCGCCTTGGGCATCAGAATCTCTTCTGTAAAACTCAACCCACCTTTAAACGCATACGAGAAACGAACCCGCTTCTTTTTAGCGTCGAAAGAATAGGATTTAAAGATGAAACTGCTTGGCGTTTGCTTCATTACGGTCAGTTTACCACGGAGCCCTCGCTAGGCACTATTGACAAGATTTATAAATTGTGTTAAAACGATACCCATCTTAATTTTCCCTTGCTGGACACCCTTCTCCAATTCATCCTCTCGGCCTTCGCCACTCCTGTGGTTTGTGCGGAAACTTTGGAAGCGCAGGATTGGCCCGAAAAATACTCCATTGAGATTGTGGAAGAAGTTGAGGCGCCCGTGTACCCCGCCAAAACCGCGCTTTTAAACCTCACCGAGGAAGACCTTTTCTGGGTGGTGGCCGTTCTGGATGGCGACACGCTCCTCGTTGCTGCCGAAGACCGCAGCCTTTTCCAGGTTCGCCTCCTGGCCGTGGACACCAACGAAATCAATGGACCCGATTCCACCGTGGAATGTTTTGGCCCAGAAGCCGCCCAGTTTACTCTGGAATTTCTTAAAAACCGCGCTGTTCGCCTTACCGCCGACCCCGCGAACGAAGACCTCGACCCCTTTGGCCGCAAACTGCGCTACGTAGACGTCCTCCAATCTGACGGTACTTTCACCCGCCTCAACGACGCCCTGCTCCGCGAAGGTTACGCAAGTTATCCAGCACAGTACCCAACCACGACGCCGGACTATTTCAAGGCCCTCGAAAGCCAAGCCCAATCACAAGAACTGGGACTCTGGGGGGCGTGTTAATTCTAAATGGTCGGGGTAGCAGGACTCGAACCTGCGGCCTCTCGGTCCCAAACCGAGCGCAATAGCCAACTTTGCTATACCCCGACGATAGTGCGCTGCCACAATATGTGTAACGCTTGCGGAGTATAGGGAAAACTTAAGCGAAGGTCAATTCAGGCTGATTTATTTTGCATCTAAATCTATTGCGTCCACAATCCCGTCTCCTGAAGCCACAAGCGTAGGTGGTGGAGTCACTGCTGCCACTGCTGGTACAGCTGTGGGGGCAAGTTTAGCAATAAGGCTCCTTTGAGCGTCAATGATCGGAGTGTAATGCTCGGCCAAGTTTGCGTAGAAATCGGGTTCAGAATCGGTTTGTAACTGGGCGATGTTTTCCACTAAGGCTCTGGACTTGCTAAGGATTTGTGCATCGAGTGCAGCGAGTTTGGCAGTCTGTCTGTCCTTAGAAAGAACAATAAACTGACCTGCCACACGTTCGCGTTCACGTTGAAGCGCGTCTACTTCCTTCTTTGATTCCTCAATTTTACCTACAAGAGTGCGTGCCGCTGTTTCTTTAAGCTTAACGGGAGCAACGACGACAGCTTCAGGAGGAGCTACGACGGCTACAACGGGTGCGACAGGAGCTGCTGGTGCTTCAGGTGCTGGTGGCTCGGTAGCCTCAGCTACAAGAGCATCCTCAGGTACAAGAGCAGGCTTAACTTCAGTAAGCGCGTCTCCATTCCGAAGAGCCAGACGTTGTTTAGATCCCGCTTGGTCATACCAAGAATATCCTTCTTTGCCGTCTTGATAGGTGAAGGTTAACGTTGGATAACGGGTAGAGGTAAATACCATCTCTTTATGATTGCCATACAAGTCCTGAATGCGGATCGCTTTTTCAGCTGTAGTGTCTTCTCTGGTATCAAAAATTACGGAATTACTGCTTCCCTCTTTTAAATAATTCTTAGGATTTGCCGCTGCATCTGCTCGATAATCAGCCGTCGTTTTAACGACTTCTGGAGCCGCCGCAACAGCAGCATCAGGATTTGTGCTTGAGTCTCCCTCGATCTTGCCATCACCTTCAAAGTTAAAAGCTTCTGCTGCTGCTTCTACTTCGGCATCCGGAATTTCAGTTGAGTCTCCCTCGATCTCGCCATCACCTTCAAAATTAAAAGCTTCTGCTGCTGCTTCTACTTCGGCATCTGGAATTTCAATTGTTTCATCGGTCCCCGCTTCGTCAGGCTCTTTTTTATAAAATGCGTAGTTATTTTCATCATTAAAAGATGATTCGAAATAGCCCTCTTTCATGTGGGATTCCCAGCCCTCTTCGCCGTAGTTCAGATCCGGAGTGTATGCAGGATTGTAGGCCTCGCTTGCCTTGAAATCATCCCAAGACATAAAAGCAGGAACTTCGTCCACCGTGATGATGGTTTCATGGTTTCCCTCAGGAACATTTTGAGACGTAATGCCTGCGTATTCCTCAAATTCATCAACAACTGCTTTTCGATAAGCATCCCACACGCGATTTTCATCTGGGGTTCTTTCTCCAACGCCGGATAGGTGCAACTGTACTTTGCCATCCACCTTACTGGCTTCCATACTAAACTTTCCATCCGCAGTTTTCAGGCTCCAGGGTTCGCCGGTTTTGGACACCTCTCTCAGCTTGGCGTGCAAGTCAACACTGCTTTCACCATCATCAAGGTCAGATAAGCCGTGAGCGAGCGCAAAGGCAATGATCTCATCATAAGGTATAAATCCTTCCTCTGTATCTTCCACATCAGCCACCGCTTCCTCAGGCATAGGTTCAGCCATCGTGGTCATGGCATCAGCCACCGCTGGATCAACTTTGGGCGCTACAGTGGGTGCTAATGGGACTCCATAACGAAAATTTAGCAAATAACAAAAAATCTTGAGTTGCTCAGCATTACCAATTAAAGGAACTTGCTTATCGGGAAAGTTTTTCGCAGGAAAGATTATAGCTCCAGTTGTCTCTCCAATATAAAACGGCTCATCCGGGCGTGGGGTTCCTTCTTCAAGCTCACCCCAATCGGTCAGGAGAGCATCTCTATACGAACGAACTGCTGCCGCAAGATCACGTGTATTTGCGTAAACCAATGCATTCTCTTTCTCAAGCTTCCAGCCGTTGGACACTTTTTCTATCGTAATTGGAGAGTCCCCGTACGGGATTTCTACGGTTTTACCATTCACCGTTGCATCTTTTATGCCGTACCCGCGAAGCACGCTGACAAGAGCTTGCTCTTGGCCTAGTACGTTCAACCTTTCCTTATAATGTTCATTTAGGTGCAGTGCAAACGCATTCTGCGCAGACACATTCTGCGTCGCCGAGCCAAGAATTGGCTTGCCTAGAGATACGTTATCGTCCATGGCAAAACCAGCTTCGTCAAATGAGACCCCAATCATTGGATCTACATAAAAAGGTCCACCTGCGCGTTCAGCCGGAATACCCCAGTCTTTGGATACGGCAACTTGATAATCTTTAAGATCTTCTAGCATCTCCTCAAAAGTGCCATAGGCTAAATTACTATCATCCTCAAGCAGCCACTTGCCTCCGGCACTCTTGCTCACTTTAATGGGCGTGGATGTAGAAGTAAGAATCTCTATATCTTTACTTCCTCCTTTTACCTCAATTTTACTGGCCACAAGGCCATTTTTGCTCAAAGCAATAAGGATATGTTCAGTCTCCATTTTATCCAGAGTTGTATCCACTCGTTCAACCAAGCCTTTGTCCAGCTCTGCAAAAGGGTTCATGAGGTCTGTCTTTGGAATAGCCATCAGTTCGCCATACAGCCCAGGGTCTGTCTTCGCCAAAGCCTGAAGAAAATTAGGAGGAAGATCCTTTCCGCGAGCTATGGCTAGCTGATCGTTGAGCTCATCATAAAGAAGTTCTTCTTGTAAGTATGTATTTGCTGATTCCGTTATTGACATAACTTAAGAATTTAAATATTTTGAATTAAAGTTTCTGCTTGGGCGTGATCTTCTTTCGAGACGGCCCCCTCTTGAGTTTGAAGAGCAGTGCGAGATTTATCGGATTGCCATTCTTGATAGGCAGACCCCACTTTTTTGCGGATTTCAAGTTCACGCTTCATACCTTTCATCTCCGTTTCCTGCACAAGCAAGATCAGCTTTTTCAATTCGTCCAACTCTGCAGAACTTCCATTTGGCGCCACCTCCAAAATTCGAGCCAATTGCTCTTTGCTGAGAGCTTTTGTATTCTGAGCTAAAGTGATTATGTCAGATGCAGTGATTCCCATAAGTTGAATTAAATCTTAATATTGTATCATAAAACCGCCTCACAGACAAGTATGAAGAAACAATGGTCCTCCATCGCCGGCCTGCAGGTAATGCTTTCGGAACAAGACCGACCGCTGGGTTCGGTGAATGGCGCCTTCATGCATCCGGAAAGTGGCCAGCTCATTGGCTTTTTGTGCGGCTACACCAAAGTGCTGGTGCCGGTAGAAATTGAAAAGTGGCACGCCGATTATGTGAAGGTGCGTGGAGAAGACTCGCTGGCTTCGCCCATGGAGATTCTGCGCATCCGCGACTATGGCCTACGCCGCACTTTTTTGAACGGCAAACGCGTACGCAGCAAAAACGGAAAAAACCTGGGCCGTGTGCGGGATTTTTATTTTGATACCTCTACCTATTCCCTACTCACTTTTGAAGTCTCCAAAAAATTCCTGTGGATAGAATGGGCGAACCGCATTTTTTCGTACCAAGACATCTCAGAAGTCACGGAGCGCGCGATTATCCTCAGCGTGGAGCCGGAAAAAAAAGCCCTAGTGCGTGCACAAGTTCCGGTGGCGACTTAAGCTTCTAGCTCTTCAAGAAGAGACCTCACTGCTTTCTCAAGTTCTGGGACATCTTTTTTCGCTGCGCTCCAAACCGTTTTAAGGTCAACACCAAAATATTCGTGAACCAGCTTATTTCTCATGCCAATGATTCCCATCCAATCAATAGACTTCAGCAATTTTCGAGTGTTTGCTGAAAGCAGTTTAGAGGCTTGTCCAACTATCTGCATTTGACGAATAACACCATCCTGCAGAAGCTGGTTTTTCTTGAAATCCTGAAATTTTTTGCCTTCTATATACTCCTCAATTTGTGCACAAGCATCGGCTATGTGCTTGAGGTAGGCAATTTCATTGTTCATAAAGAGTTTTCAGGTCTTTAAGGATGTAAGGTTTTATGTAGGGGCTAAGGGCATCCGCAGAAACCATATCGACTTTCTTTTTAAGCTTCTGTCCCAGCTCAATCTCAATAGAACAAAATCTAATCAGCCCAATAGTTTTTTTAAAACGGACCAGCAAATCCAAGTCACTTTTTTTAGTATTTTCTCCACGAGCGGTGGAACCAAAAACGGCCACATAAG
>CAYHHJ010000078.1:0-1687 GCA_964356405.1 uncultured Candidatus Peribacteria bacterium
TTCAAGGGAATCATTGAACAAGGTTTCCTTTATATTGCACAACCTCCTTTATACAAACTTCAATCTGGAAAAACGGTTAAATACGCGTTTACCGATGAAGAGCGTGACCGAGTGATTGTGGAGTTTGGAGACAAAAAGCCTTCCATTGCACGTTACAAAGGACTTGGAGAAATGGACGCAGTTCAACTGTGGGAAACCACTATGGATCCTGAAACCCGCACCATGCTTCGTGTAACGGCGGATGATGCTGAACGTGCGAATTACATCTTCGAAACCCTGATGGGCAGCGAAGTGGCTTCCCGTAAAAAGTTCATCCAAACCCACGCAAAACGTGTGAAAAACCTCGATATTTAAGGTCTGCGTATTTGTATTTGACGAGCTGCTTTTTTTGTGTTACATTTACTTTCCTTAATTTATTTTCCTATGAATCGTCCTACTACTTTAGACAGTCTTCAAGCTAGCGCATCAGAGGTTCTTGCTACTGCCGGAAAGGCTCTTGATCCTCGCATGCTCCTTGCCGTTGCTACTTTGGCGCTGGGTGCTTGTGGAAGTGATAATAAGATGAATCCTGATAATGATGGTGCTCTAGACGATACGGGTACTGCTGGTGATACCGACACTGATACCGACACAGATGCAGATTCAGATACTGACGCAGATAGCGATACGGACACGGACGCAGACACCGACACGGACGCAGACACCGACACTGATACGGATACCGACACGGCTCCAAGCGTTGGAAATACTGTTATGACTCAAGCGGAGTGTGAGGCTTTTGCAGACGACGTTATGCCAAGTGAACTTTCTACCACTCAATTTGTGGATAGCTTGGGAGCAGCTGCTACTTACGATGAATCTACGGGAACTTTCAGCGACACTCGTTTTGCTCCTACTGATTTGACTCAAAATGTGAAGGCTTGTCTCTACAACGGAAATGGCATCGCTGCTGGTAACACAAACGTTACTCGTATTGCAGCCACTGAAACAGAGTCAGAAACTCTTACGGTTACTGGTGACATCGCTCTAGAAGGAGGTGCAGTTATTCTGCAGTTCATCACTCCAGAAAATTTGTACATTGCTCAAGACGCTGCTGATACCAATTCAGCTTGGATGTATTCCGCTGGGGCTGGAGCAGTAGAAGACCTTCAGTACTAAAACTCTTTTCTCAAGTTAAAGAGGGATAAGGATTTGACACCTGCAAGCAAACGTGTCATCCTAGTCCCTCTTTAAAATTATTCTCTATGTCTGAACGAAATCCGTCTACCCTCGAAGGAACCGCACAAAACGCACTCGCTGGACTTAAAAATCTAGCCGGAGGTGCAGCCGACTTGCTCACGGCAGGTCCACGTGCAGCAGCTTTGGGACTTTTGCTGGGTGTGGCTGCTTGTAGTGGTGATGGCTGTAATGGTGATAAGTCAAAGAACGTTCATGATTCTGCAGATTCTGATACTGATACCGACACGGACAGTGATTCAGACGCTGATAGCGATACAGATACTGACACCGATACTGACCCAAGCCAAGATAGCGATCACGATGGTTTGACCGATGTTCACGAAGCTGAGCTTGGTACGGATCCTTATAACGCTGACACGGATGGAGATGGTTATACTGACCTTGCTGAAGTTGTCTATGGATCTGATCCTTTAGATGCTAATAGCAAGCCTACGGACGGAGACACAGA
>CAYHHJ010000078.1:1787-5141 GCA_964356405.1 uncultured Candidatus Peribacteria bacterium
ACTGACACTGACACTGACACTGACACTGACACGGGTGCAGAGGAGTCTATCGATTCTGATGGAGATGGTCTTACGAATTCGTTTGAAGCGTCTATTGGAACGGATCCTCTTTTGGCAGATACGGATGGCGATGGAGTGAGTGATGGTGATGAATTGGTTGCTGGAACGAACCCTCTTTTGGCAGAAACCGATACTGACACCGATACGGCCGGAGATACCGCTACGGACACTGCAACTGATACTTCAGGTGATACCGCAACTGACACCGGCGACACTGGTACAGAGGAGGCTCTCGATTCAGATGGAGATGGTCTTACTGATTCGTTTGAAGCGACTATTGGAACTGATCCAAACAATGAGGATACGGATGGGGACACTATTAATGATGCAGATGAATTGCTTGCAGGTACAGATCCCCTTTTAGTAGACACAGACTCAGATGGCCTTTCTGACTCTGAAGAAATCACGCTTGGAACCGATCCAGCCTCTGCGGATTCTGATGGAGATGGACTCAGCGATGGTGATGAAGTGGCGGCAGGAACCAGTCCTCTCTCTGCTGATACAGACGGAGACGGGTCTTCTGATAGCGAGGAAATGGGCAATGGTACGGATGCAAACAATGCAGATTCTGATAGTGATGGAGTGAGCGATGGAGATGAAGCCGCTGCGGGTACCAACCCATTGGCAACAGATTCAGATTCAGACGGTTCTTCCGATGCTCAAGAAGCCCTCGATGGAACAGACCCTCTGGATACGGATAGCGATGATGATGGATTTGGTGATGGAGATGAAGCGGTTGCAGGAACCGACCCAATGAATGCAGATTCAGATGGAGATGGACTCAACGATGGTGATGAAATTATGGCTGGAACCGATCCTTTGGATGCGTTTAGCCCAACTCCTAACGTAGAGGAGATTTTTGTAACTACTGTTTCAGATTGTGATGCAATATTCGCAGATTCTACTATTCCAGATTGTACGGATGTATACATTGGAGTAGATCCAACCGCCATTTCTAGCCTGGCTGGTACCGTTATTACGGATACCTACACGGGTACCAATGCTACAGAGGGTCAGTGGGCTGCTTGTGCATTCGATCTTTTGGGCGGAGCTAACATGGGAGCCACAGCAGACAGGAATGGTACGGAGCTTATGGTTAATTTTGATGTAAGTGGCGCTGGAGAGTTCGCAGCTTTGGAGGTGTTCAAATACGATGATCTTGGAAATGTTTGCCGCGCCTACGACAATGCAACCGATACGGATGCAACCAATTATTACTACACTTCTGACGGAAGTCGCTTCTAGTTTGGCTTACTGAAGCCACAAACCATTAACAGGTTAGGATGCTTGCATCTTGACCTGTTTTTTGATATAATTATTAGATTCGTAAACACCCGTCATGAAGACCGACGTTCAGATGCTTGAGATAGGAAACTTCGCCGATTTGGAGCACCTCATTGGGCTTCTGAATGCGACGTTCAAGGACATGAATTATCGTTTGGAGGAAGTGCCATCACAAGAGGGCAGTTACCTGTTTATTGAAGACGTGCTTGCTGAAGATGAATACGAATGCGGACTTATTGAGAAAAAAGGAAAAAAAGCCTACGCCATTTCTACAGCGGTTCATGAGATGATTTTAGGGGCTTACAGCCGTTATTTAGAGAAAGTTGGTCAAGCGGCATAATTGTTATTGACTTAGAGCGGGGTCTTCTCTTATACTCCCTCTGCTTTTAGAAAACTTTATGTCTCATCCAGCAAATTTTTGGGTTTCAGCCGACGCTAACGAATCTTCTGAGAAGAGGGTTGCGCGCTTCAAGCAATGGTTCAACCGTTCTCGTATTGGGGACTTGGTTAAGGATCGTCGTTACAACAAGAAGGAAGAAACGAAGCGTCTCGTTCGTATTAGCGCTTTGAAGCGTGAAGAATTCCGAGCTGCTCGTGAAAAGAACAAGTTCTATCAATGATACTCGCTAGAGTATTGGCATTAGCCCAAAAAGAACACCTCCGAACTGAAATGGAGGTTTTTTTAGCTCATCTCTTAGGCTGTTCGCGCTTGGATTTGTTGGTGCGCTCTGAGGAAGAAGTGCCCGTGGATAAGCTGGCGGAGCTGCAAAAAGGCTGGATACGGCTACAAGATGGGTTCCCGGTGGCGTATTTGACGCACGAAAAGGAGTTCTATGGGCTGAATTTTTATGTGGATGAGCGGGTTTTGGTGCCTCGGCCAGAAACGGAGCAGTTGGTGGATTTGGTTTTGAAATACGCGAAAGGGGCTGTTTTGGAGCTGGGAACGGGAAGTGGGGCTATTGCGATCAGTGTAAAAAAGTCTCGGCCGGATTTGGAAGTAACGGCTGGAGATATTAGCGCAGCTGCCTTGGAAGTTGCGAATAAAAATTGTGTTCAACTTGGGGTGGAGCTTGAGCTGATTGAATCTGATTTGTTGGCAAAAGTGCCGGAGCAAGATTTTGATGTTTTGGTGGCGAATTTGCCCTACATTGGAACCCAAACTCACAATTTTATTGCGGATAATGTGGATAGGCATGAACCTAAGCTTGCTCTGAATGGAGGAAGCGATGGTTTGGAGCTGTATGCGCGACTTTTTGATGAAATCGTTGAGCAAAAACGTGGGTTTAGGATGATTTTGTGTGAAATTGGCTTTAGCCAAGGGTCAGATGCGCGAAAATTGTGTCAAGAAAAGCTGCCGGGCTACCGTTTTACGCTGCTTCAGGACCTTCAGGGACTGGATCGACACTTTGTTCTGGAAAGAATCGATTTTTAAGCTAGAATAGCGAGCAGATGATAGATAAACTTCAAAAACTCGCCGACGAATTTGCACAGATTGAATTGAAACTCGCTGAACCCGAGATCTTTTCAGATCAGGAGGCTTTGCAAAAGCTTTTAGCACGCCGAAAGGAATTGGAAGAACCGGTTGAGTTGTTTCATAAGTTGGAAGTTCAGGAAAAGCGAATTAAAGATAGTGAAGGAATGCTCGATGACAGCGATGAAGAGATTCGAGAAATGGCTAAAGAAGAGCTCAATCAAGGGAAGGAAATGATGGAAAAACTGGAAGAACAGCTGAAACTGGCCTTGGCGCCGCGCGATCCTAAAGATGGGAAAAACTGCATCATGGAGCTACGTGCGGGGACTGGGGGAGACGAGGCGGCGCTTTTCTGCGAAGAGATGTCCCGCATGTACCTGCGTTACGTGAAGGAAAAGGGTTTCCAGATTGAAATGATCAGTGAAAGCGCCGGCGATAAGGGTCTTAAAGAATTGATTTTTAAGGTGGTGGGGCCGGGCGCTTACGGGCGAATGAAGTTCGAAAGCGGGGTGCACCGTGTGCAACGTATACCCGAAACG
>CAYHHJ010000079.1:0-4785 GCA_964356405.1 uncultured Candidatus Peribacteria bacterium
GTAAGTTTTATGTTCAAATAAAAGAGAACTGCACGAGCAAAAAGAAATTTCTTATGTCTATTTTTCCTGGGCTATGAAGAAAAAGCCTCCCGCTTTGCGTAGTGTATAAACTACAGGCCGTTGGCTCTTTCATCCCCATTTTATTCCAAATCATTTCCTTGTCAATTATGATCCTCCCGCTCCTCTCTGCCCTTAGTTTTTTTGCCGGCGTATTGCTGGCAACGTTTAGTGATGTTGTGGTTTTGCAGTGGATGTGGCCGGTGGCGCTCTTGCTGTGTTTTAAAAAGAAAGGCGTGGGGATTTTGGTGGTGGCATCTTTGTTTGGTGTGTGGCGGATGAATTTTTATGAAGAAAGTTTGGTGACTGATTTGAGGGCTGGTCAGGTGGATTTGGAGGGGGTGATTGTGGAGGAGGTGGACATGCGCAGCGATCACCAAAAAATCACGGTGGAAACGGAGACGGGCCGCGTGCTGGTGAAAGCCGGGTTGTATGAGGATTTACATTATGGAGACCGCGTGAAAGTGCTGGGGGACTTGGAGCGGCCGGAAGCGGGTGATTCGTATGCGCATTATTTATTTCGGTATGGAATTGTCATGAGTATGGATAAAGCCTACGTCGAAGTTTTGGAGCCCGCTGGGTTTTCGCTGCGTGGACTTTTGTACGACTTTAAAACCGTGGTGCAGACGCACATAAACAGGCTGTATTTTGAGCCGGAAGCGAGTTTGGTTTCGGGGCTTTTGCTGGGCAGTCGAAAGGGGATGAGTGAGGAGCTCACGCGCGATTTTCAAGCGGTGGGGCTCACGCACATTGTGGCGGTTTCCGGCTACAATATTAGCTTGGTGATTGCGTGTATTTTTGCCATGTTTTCGTTTGTGCCCATGAAACGGCGTGTGGTTTTGAGCATCGTGGCGGTGGCGCTGTTTGTTTTATTTGTGGGCGCTTCGGCGGCTGCGGTGCGCGCCGGAATTATGGGGAGTTTGGGTATGTGGGCTCTGTATACGGGGCGGCGGAGTCAGGCCTTTTTTGTCCTGCTCTGGAGTGCGGTGGTGATGACGCTGTGGAACCCGGCGATTCTCCCGTTTGATATTGGATTTCAACTTTCGTTTGCCTCTACGTTGGGGCTGCTGGTTTTTTCGCCAATGCTCGAAAAAGTCTTTCCAGTCAAAGTGGCATTTTTACGTGAGGCACTTTTGCTCACGCTCAGTGCGCAGATCGCCACCTTTCCTTTTATGCTCTTTTATTTCGGTCGGCTTTCACTGATTTCGCCGGTGGCGAATTTGGTGGTTGCGCCACTGCTGCCTTTTTGTATGCTTTTTTCAGGACTGTCTTTAATAGGAGGAATGCCGCTTGCTATGCTCGCGAGTGTTTATTTAAAGGGTGTGATTTTTAGTACGCGCTGGCTCGCCAAAATTCCCTATGCCGATGTGCCGTTGCAAATCAGTCTGCAAGGATTTTTATTTACTTTGTTTTGCCTTTCTTTTTTAAGTCTGGCTTTCTATAAACCCAAATTGGTCCGAGCTTTTGTTCGCGGAGACGGGGAAGTTTTTTCCAAGGCTCCACTCCCTCAATTAGAAACGCGTGAGATACAATGAGTGCGCCTGGTTTGAGCTGTGGGATGAGATGCTCTTTCATGCGGTTCATGGAGTGAGTGAGGAGGTAGCAAAAAACTACATCGGCATCGCTGAGGTCCTTTTTCCAAAAATTTCCATACTTGAGTTTGGCATTGGTGCGCCACCAAAATAGGCTGAGAAATTTTGCCCAGAGCCACACGAGAGGGGAGAATTCGTAGCCCACTGCAATCGCTCCATAGTCACGTGCCGCACGGTGAACCAAACGTCCGTCGCCGCTGCCGAGATCATAAATTTTCATGCCGGGCTTTAGCTCCACGGCTTTGAGCATACGTTCCACTTGAACCATTTCGGTGGGCACAAAAGGCGCCCCGGCGATCATGGCGTAACAAGTGGGAATAATTAAAATGCCGTAAGCGAGGATTTCGTAGAAAGAAAGTGAGGGAAGGAACATTGCGGCGTAGAAAAAACAGAGCTAAGATACAGTAAAATTCCGCCATGCACTACCTCATTCTTACCGCGTTAGTGATTGTGGGATTCCCTTATATCCTTACCCTCCTCCACGCATGTTTTTCTTTAAAAGCAAAGCGATCACGCACAAGCAAGCGGCCATGATTGGTCTTGTGCTTGCGTTTATTTCACTCCTCACCATGGGCGTGATGAGCTATGTATTTCCCCACTTTGGTGCGTGGCTCAATGACAATGGAGTCTACCAATTGGATCTTTTCCTCTTGGTATTTTTTGTTACCGTTTTCTTGGCCGTCCAGGGATTGTTGCTTTTTGGATTCCCTCTTTATTACGCTCAGGACAAAAAGAGCCACATGACTGGATTTCAAATTTTAGTCTACACGCTCATGTGGATGGTTGGCTTGGTGCTCGCTATTTCTTTGATCATGATTCCACTCAATAAGCAAAAGGCTTATACGATGGAAGATCTCACGCCAAGTGCAAATGTAGAGTTGGAAGTTCCTGCTCAGCAATAAATCTATAAAAGAAAAGAGCCGTCCTAGGACGGCTCTTTTTAGTTGGACGAAGAAAAGTTAAGCTTTCTTGAGCATTGGAAGCCCAGTTCGCTTGTTTTCAGTGGTCTTGTATCCATCTGGAAGAGCGTCCAAAGCATCCTCTTTTTCTTTGCGAGCAAAGTAATAGATTTGTTGCTTTCGTCCTCCGCGAAGGGTAACCATCTTCCCGTGAAGGAAATATGTCTGACCTTTGCTGTTTGTGACTGTGTAAGCCATAAACTTTGGGTTAGGGTGTAAACTGTCCCGATTATAGTAACCTGTTATCAGGTTGGAAAGCGCATCGCCTTGCAAAATCGTTGTACTGTGGTCTTTTACAGATCGGCTAACCTGAAAAATAGGCCTTCCTTTCGAGGTGGTTTTGGCGTCCTTTTAGCTTCAAGAGACCCTGCTATTGACTTCAAAGTGCTTCTGAATATACTGAGCTAGCCCTTTTAGGATGCGCTTCACAGCTTATCCAAGAAGACAGGAGCCGATTGGCTCCGCCGAAGAGGGTCCCATCGTCTAGCGGTTAGGACAACAGGTTTTCATCCTGTAAATCGGAGTTCAACTCTCCGTGGGATCACCAAATTGAGTATACTTTCTGTCTTATTCTTCTTCAAGAATTTTCGTAATCAGACTTTCGGTATTTTCTCCCAAGCTGGTCCCTTCACTCGTGTACCAACTAGGAACATAACCGTCTACGCCTACATGCTTGATTTGCCAGTCTAGGCTCTCTAAAAGGTCTTTATTCTCTGGATGTTTCTTTGTGAAGTAATCTCTTATCTTATTAAGATCTTTTACAATGAACTCTTTGTTCGTCTCATACATATCTTGATGTACGGTTTCTTCCAGCCCCGCCTCCACGTCATTTTTTAGAGTGGAAACCTGACTTTTTGTACGACTTGCCCCTCCTTTTATAGAAAGCAAGTAGTGATAATAATCCATTTTCCCCAAAAAGCGTGTCAGTATGTCTACTCGTTGCGCGAATTCCAGGTTTTGGCGGTACAATCCATCTCTGTCCAAGCCTAGCATAAGAGTACTTTGCATTTCACTCATACCGTATCGGGTGTCTCTAAAGCTACTTAGGTATAAGAATTTTTCTTTGTAGGCAGTAGGAAGGCTTTCGGTGGTCTTTTGTATCTTATCGTCTAGCTCACGGTTTAATTTTGCCATGGCTTCTTTACCAAAGGCGGCCTCAAAAGTATGTATCCATGTTTCCGCTGATTTGGTGCTTTTCGCTTCTTGAAGTAAACGTTCAGCAACGGCGGTGCCCATTTCTTTGTAAATAGGTTGTGCTTCTTTTACTTGAGGAGTCTCTGCCATATTTTATTATTAAATCCCTGTATTTTACCATAAATCTGATCTTTTATCAACTCAGCACTCTCAAACGCAAGGTGCCGTTACTTGGCAGGGTTGGGCTTATTCGTTATAGTCTTCCCATCTTCACCACGCCGTATGAAAAAAATAGCCCTTCTTCTTATTAGCTTGCTGCTTTTTAGCGGCTGTACAAACTTTAAGTTTGGTGGAAACCAGGCGACTACAGGTTATGCGGAGGAATATGTGTACGACATGACGACTGAATCGGCCCCTATGCCGGATCGTTCTTCAGGGTCTGCCATGATGCCTGTGGATGAAAGTGGTTACGCGGCGGGTGTGGAGCAAAAGGTGATTAAGACGGGAACTCTGAGCTTACATATGGAAAGCGTGCGCGACAGTGCGGAGGCCATTAAGGCCAATGCCGTTCTGTGGGGTGGCGACGTTACCAACTCCAATGTGACTCGTTACGACAACTCTTATTATGCAAGCCTGACGGTGCGTGTGCCGAGCGATCAGTTTGAGACGGCACTGGCCGGGCTCAAGGAAATGGCGCTGTATGTGGATAGCGAATACACGAATGCCGACAATATCACGGAGGCTTACATGGATTTGGAGGCGCGTTTGAACAATTTGAAAGAAGAAGAGGCTCAGTACCTCGCGATTTTGGACAAGGCGGTGACCGTGGATGAGATTTTGCAGGTTACGGATTACCTCTCAACCGTGCGTTACGAAATTGAAAGCGCTGAGGGGCAGATCAAGTATTACGACACCAATGTGGATTATTCCACCATTACGCTTACTTTGACCGAGGATGAAAGTGTGGAGGCTACGCAAGAAACTTGGAGGCCCGAAGGGACTTTCCATGAAGCTGTTAGCGATTGGATGATCTTCTTGCAAAA
>CAYHHJ010000080.1:0-4773 GCA_964356405.1 uncultured Candidatus Peribacteria bacterium
CTCGGGCTCAAAGTGCTCGTGGTGATCAATAAGATCGACAAACCTACAGCGCGTCCTGACCAAGTGCTCAACGAAATTTTCGACCTTTTCGTGACTCTCGGTGCAAGCGACGAACAACTCGACTTCCCTTACATTTACGCCATCGCCCGTGAAGGAGTTGCGATTCGTAAACTCACCGATGAAAAGAAAGACATCACTCCGCTTTTGGACTTCATTCTTGAAAATGTACCTCCTGCGAATGCAGAAACGGATAAGCCTTTCCGTATGCAACCCGCAACCTTGGGTTACGACAACTTCCTTGGACGTATGGCCATCGGACGTGTGTACGAAGGAAAAATCCAGACTGGAAAAATGGTGACAGTGGTAAATATGGCAGGTGACCGTCGCCAAACTCGTATCAGTAAACTCTTCACTTACAAAGGAATGGCAAAAGTGGAAGTACAAGAAATCGTGGCAGGAGACATCGTGGCACTTGCAGGTATCGCCGACATCGACGTTGGGGAAACCATTGCGAGCGAAGCAAACGCAGAGGCACTTCCCGCCATTGCAATCGATCCACCATCTTTGGCGATCGAGTTCATGGTGAACGATTCACCTTTCGCTGGAAAAGAAGGAAAATTTGTGACCAGTCGTCACATCAAAGATCGTTTGGAACGCGAAATGGAAACCAACGTCGGTCTTAAAATCGAGGGAATCGACAACAGCGACTCCATCAAAGTGTTCGGACGTGGAGAAATGCAAATCGCCGTGCTCATCGAAACCATGCGTCGTGAAGGATACGAACTCCAAATCTCTCAACCTGAAGTGCTCATGCACCAAGAAGAGGGAAAATTGGTGGAACCTATCGAGTACGCAGTGGTGAACGTTCCTGACGAAATGGCTGGGAAAGTGATTGAAATGATGGGTAAGCGTAAAGGGGAAATGAAAAACATGCGCGCTGAAAATGGAAACACCTTACTTGAGTTCGAAGTGCCCACTCGTGGACTCCTCGGATTCCGTTCTGTGTTCATGATCGCGACTAGTGGAGAAGGAACCATCTATCATTCTTTTGATCACTTCGGTCCTCACAAGGGAACCATCGAAAAACGCAGCGTGGGATCCATGATTTCTGGGGAACCAGGAGGCGCAATGGCTTACTCCATTTGGAAGCTCCAGGAGCGTGGACCATTCTTCATCGGGCCTCAAACTGAGGTTTACGAAGGAATGATCATCGGAGAACACAACCAAGGCACCGACATTGTGGTGAATGTGACTAAAAACAAGAAGCTCACCAACGTTCGTGCGTCTGGAACCGATGAAGCCCTAACTCTCACACCTTTGATCCCAATGACTCTTGAAAAGGCCATTGAATACATCAAGAGCGATGAGCTTGTGGAAATCACACCAAAAAACATCCGTCTTCGTAAGAAGTGGCTCAACGAAACGGACCGCAAGCGTTTCGGAAACAAGAACAATTAGTCCTCATCCAGCAATCAGAAAAACTTAAAAGAACTTTCCTAGGAAAGTTCTTTTAAGTTTTGATGTTCAAATGGGGTGAATGATGGGGTTCGAACCCACGACCTCCAGGGCCACAACCTGGCGCTCTAACCAACTGAGCTACATCCACCGTATTAGTGCTCCAGTACAAAGCTGGCCAATTTTAAGAGTTTCGTCTGGAAAGAGCAACAGGAAAGTGCTAGCTTTTCCGCATGAATAAACTTTGGTTTAGAAAACGCCACCTCGCCTTGGTCTTAATCAACCTCTCGGCACTCTTAATCGCAGGCTATTTGACTCGCCTTCATTTTAAGCCTGACCTCAGCGATGTGTGCAATTTCAGTGAACGATGGAACTGCGACATCGTCAATAAAAGCACCTATTCCACTCTCTTTGGAGTCCCTGTCGCTATTTTTGGAGCACTGACCTACCTCTCCCTGCTCATATTCTCAATCCGTGGTCTTTATAGAGATCAAAATAGACTCATCCCTTATGTGTTCCTCGCTCTGAATGGAGCCCTCGCTTTCTCTCTGTATCTCACGGGGGTCGAAGCCTTCATCCTCAAAACCTTTTGCGTGTTCTGCGTTGCTCAGCAGGTGCTGATCCTTTTAGAATACGGAATTTTCCTCTCCTTTATCAAAGATTTAAGACCCAAACATTCATGAAAAAACAACTCTCCATTCTTATGTTCAGCGCTCTTTTAATCTTGAGTGCGTGTGAACGTGAAACCACCAATGACGCTTTTGCCACGTGCATCACAAACAGTGGAGCCACTTTTTACGGCGCATTTTGGTGTCCTCATTGTGCGGATCAAAAGGAACTGTTTGGAGATTCAGTCGATTTGCTGCCTTATGTGGAGTGTGACGTGGGCGGAAAAAACGCCGACCCAAGTGCCTGTGCTGCGGCGGGCATAGTGACCTACCCAACCTGGATTTTTGCAGATGGAACTAAAACGGAAGGCGTTGAAAGCTTTGAGGAGCTTTCAAAGGCCACTTCCTGTCCTTTGCCAGGGAATGAAAGCGTGATGCTGCAGTCTAGATAAAGGGTAATGCCAACACTCCAATTTGCAGTAGTCGTTTGAAGAGTAGGCCTTTCTCATATCCAGCCACGTTCACACCAAAATCTGCGTCTAGTTTAGTTGCGTAAGCATTGGAGTCTGCACCCGTGGACCAGAGAGCGTCAAAATTTTTCTCAACTATTTGGTCTCGCATCTGAATCGGGTCAGTAAAATCTTTCTGAAATTTTACGATGTCGTACCATTGGTAATAAGTGCCATCCACACAAATCTTATACAGAGCGTATTCCACGGTTACAAATTGAGTGAAGCGTTGTACTTCTTGACTCAATCGAGCGGAAGTGAGACTGTCGTCCATAACGATGCGATCGAAACGTTTGTTCACACTGTCTCGGAAAGTATTGGGATAGTCTCCCTCAATACCTGTCCAGGTGGAAAGATCCATATTTTGGTCAAACCATTTGGTGAATTCTTCCTTAACATGCTCTTTGTGCATTTCCTTTCCGTCCTTGAGTTCAGGAGGTGTGGGGAGGGTCTCAGGATGAGCATCAAATTCTCTTGAAGACTTGATGCTGAGGAGAACGGGCTTTTTAATTTCAAATTCGTCAAGAATCACTTGAGCAGCACGGGCAAAGTTGGTTTCCTTCGTTCCCATGATCATATAAACACTACTCATGAAGAAAGTGGCGTAAGTATCCGCACTGGACGCAGTGGCTGGCGCATTTCCATGATCAATTTTTGAATAATAAATCTTCATCAATTCGTTGATTTGAGCGCCCTTCCAATTGAAGCGTTCCTTGATGAAGCTATACACTTTTTCACTAGGACCTTTCCATTCAAGCTTATGAGTTCCCGTGAGTTCCTCTTCGCGAAGCAAGTCACCCGACTGATTGGTGTCCAGTCCACGATGCTCATTGGCTTCGGCGGTCGCCAGAGCGCAATTGTCTCGAATGATTTTTTCAACCGCAGGCTTTTTAGGGTCTGGGCCAAGAGCGTCTATTTCCATGGCCGTTTTTTGTTGCCATTCAATGAGACGTTTTGTATAAAGCGCTTTCTGATTCGCGTCCAAACTGTAATGTTTCATAGGTGAAAGTGCGTCCGCGATGCGGCTGTCCGCCTCAGTCTTCATCTTGACCACATCTTCAGGAGGTAAACTCACATCTACGGGAGCGGCACTGACGATTTTGTTGATTTGAGTCTCGTAATCTTGCATGAGTATTTTCTTCTGTTCTTCGTACTTGGTTTTCGAATACCCTTGTTTATAAAGCTCGGTGAGTTGAGTGTGCATGGTCACGATCAAGGCACCCAGTCGAGTGTCCACAGATTTTTCAGTTTCAGATTTTTCGCGGGCAGCAACGGTGCTTCCAGTGATGTCGTTGCTGTTCACAACCGCATCAAACATTTCCATGAAGGTTTTTCCGGCCGTCCCAAAGAGTCCACCTGCAAATTCAATGTTCGGTTCTGAAGAAACAACTCCAGTTGTGACCATGTTGTTCCAACGGACATAAACGTCAGGATTGATTCCCAGTGCCTCAATAATGGGTTCTTGAATGGTGGAACGTGAGAAAAGTGCAACCGTGTCCTTACGAGATTCTTTCTCCCAAAGGGTGTTGAGAGCGGCAGTCTCTTCCAGTTTGAGGCTTTCTAGGTGCCCCTCTTTATAGAGAAGAGTTCCCGTGTGGCCAGAATCGTAACGAATCACAACAGAAGTGGTCTTATCAGAAGCGGAATCCTTCACGTCTTCCACGGTGAAGTCGAGGCCCAGCAAAAGGTGATTGGCGTCTTTTGTGACTAAAGTAGGCACGACGCGTTGTAAGTCATAAGCCTTTCTCAAGGCATCAATGCTGTCAAAATTGGCTTTATTCTTCGCTCCATCAAAAGTCATATGAAAGCCACTTTGATCGGCATAGTACAAGAAAGGAATCTTATCCTGACTCATTGTAGGATCGAGCCCTTCATGACTCATACGTTCTAGGGGTGGGACTAAAGTCCATTCTCCAGAAGCTCGGTACGCAAGCGTGTTGGCGAGAGAACCTTTGACCTCACTGAATTTTTTAGCCACTGCTGTTGCCGATTCAGGTCCCATCGCAGCCAGACGTTGGTGCAGGTCACCAGGCTGAAGATTGTCAGGAATGGCGATCACACGACTGGGATCAAACGCATCCACGAAAACGTATTTGCCTTGATCGCTATAATGATATTTATAAGGGTAACCTTTGATCAGGAGTTCTCCACTGGGCAGTTCCCAGAGCAATTGTCCAAAATCGCGGTCTTTGTCGGCGAGT